>CALVSV010000099.1 GCA_944359595.1 uncultured Bacilli bacterium | reverse complement strand
AAAACAGTAGAATATATATTTAATATATTATCTAATATTATTAATAGTACCATAGATAAAGTTATTAGTAATAAAGAAAAAAGTAAATTATTATATGAATTGGATTCTATTCCTAGAATATCATATAATATATCACTTCCTATTGGTAATTTAACTAGTCAAATATTTGCAGTATATTATCTTAATAATTTGGATCACTATTTAAAAGAAAAATTAGGGTGTAAATATTATATTAGATATATGGATGATTTTGTTATATTATCTAATTCTAAAAGTTATTTAAAATATGTAATAGATAAAACGATTATATTTTTAAAAAGATATGGTTTAGAATTAAATAGTAAGACTAGAATATATAATTTAAAAAATGGTGTAAATTTTTTAGGTTATAGATATAAATTAATAAATAAAAAACTTATTATAAAAATTAATAATAAGAGTAAGGTTAATATGTTAAGAAATTTAAAGAAATATGATAAATATAAATTATATAGAAGTATAGCTTCTTATAATGGTATATTAAGGATTGGTAATAATAATAATTTAAGATATATAATTAATAATATGTTGATATCTTATTTTAAGAATTGAGTTGTCTCATAAACATTATTGTATTTATGAGTTTTTTGTTATATAATTTAATTAGTGATTAGAAGGTGAGGCAATGTATAGAAATACTTATATTACAATAGATAGTAATATTATTAAAAATAATATAAAAAATATAATAAATAAATATAAATATGATTATTATATTGGAGTAGTTAAGGGATATTGTTATGGACATGGTATTGAATCTATTAAATATATGATCGATGCTGGTATAAATTATTTGGCTGTATCTAATTTAGATGAAGCAATAGAAATAAGAAACATGTATAAGGATATACCAATATTGTGTTTAGAACCTATTAGTTTAGAGTATATAGATAAAATAATAGAGAATAATATTACTATTACTATAAATGATATAAATTATTATAGTGAATTAAAAAATATTAGTGGCATTGATAAAATTAGGGCACATATTAAAATAAATAGTGGTATGAATAGATTGGGTATTAAAGATAAACATGAGGTGAAAAAAATTATAGATGATAATATAGTTAATATAGAAGGTATTTATACACACTTTGCTACTAGGGGATATACTGATAAATTTTATGATATACAGTTATCAAATTTTAAAGATATTGTTAGTATTATAGATTTAAATAAAATAAAGATAGTACATGGATTTAGGAGTTTAACAATAGTATGTCATGATAAAGATGATATATTTAATGGGTGTAGAATTGGTATTATGATGTATGGTATTAATCCATTACATAAACTAGATAATAGTTTTAAAAATAGACTAAGATTAATTAAATATAATCATATTATAAAAAGAGATAAAATAAGTAAATCATATATAGAAAGTGATTTAGATATTAATGAATCGTTATCATATTATACCGAAGTTATTCAAATAAATAAAATTAATAAGGGTGAATTTGTTGAATATGGCGCTGAATATATTGCCGATAAAGATTGTTTAGTTGCAACGTTAGATGTAGGGTATGCTGATGGATTTAAAAGAGCTAATAAAAACGGTTTTGTTTTTATAAATAATAAAAGATATAAGATAATTGGCGATATTGGTATGGGTATGCTTTCTGTATTAGTTGATGATAGTGTTAAAGTTCATGATAGAGTTGAACTTATAGGTAAAAATATTAAAGTTAATGAAGTGGCACAAAGATGTAATACAACTACATACGAAATATATACTACTATACCTAAACATATAAAGAGGGTGATAATAGATGAGTGATTTTGAAATATTAATTATTGGAACTGATATTAATGCATATTATATGGCAAGATGTTATTATGAAGAATATAAAAAGAAAGCATACTTAATTGGTAAAGTAGATATGGCTTTTACATCACTTAGTGATATTACAAATGTAAGTATTGAACCAAATTTATGGGATAGTAAGATATTTGTTGATACTTTGATTAATCATGCTAAAAAGCATTTAAAAGAAACTAAAAAAATACTTTTAGTAGCATCAAATGACTATTATGTTAGACTTATTACTGAAAATGAAAAAATATTAAAGAAATATTATGTTTTTAACTATCCAGATTATGATATAGTTGATAAATTTTTAGTTAAAGATAAGTTTTATGAAAACTTTAAAGATTATGATATAGATATGCCAAAAACTATTGTATATTCATTTAAAAATAGAACTAAACTAGATAAGTTAATTAAAGATTTTAAATATCCACTTATATTAAAAGCTGGAGATGGTTTTGAATATCATAAACATGAATTTAATGGTATGAAAAAAGTGTATAAATTATATTCTTTTGAAGATTTAGAAAATGCTCTTAACTCTATTAAAGAATCTGGGTATAATAAAAGTGTTGTAATACAAGAATTTATACCTGGCGGAGATGATAAACTGTTTGATTCTATATTTTATATGAGTAAATCTTCTGAAGTTATACTTAAAACGTTTGCGCAAATTGGATTACAAGAACAAACTCCAACAGCAGTAGGTAATTGTACAGTTTTAATAAATGGGTATAATGAATTTGGTAAGACTGATGAAGTAATAAAAAAATTAGAAAAATTTTTAGTAGATGTAGGTTATAGAG
>CALVSV010000098.1 GCA_944359595.1 uncultured Bacilli bacterium | reverse complement strand
TCTAATGAACTTAAAACTAAACCAACCCAAAATAGTATTATTGAACTTAGAAGACTTGGTATTCAACCTGATATTATTGTAACTAGAGCTCCACTTGATTTGGGAGAGGCTGTCAAGAAGAAAATTAGTTTATTTGGAAGTATACCAGTTGAAAATATAATTGAAGCTAAAGATGTAGCAAATATTTATCAAATACCAATTAATTTTCATAAGCAACATATCGAAGATATTATATTAAAACAATTTGGTTTAAAAGTAACTAAAAGTAATTTAGATACTTGGGAAAATTTAATTAAGACAGTTGAAAATTTAGATAAAGAAATAGAAATTGCTTTAGTTGGAAAATATACGGAACTAGAAGATGCTTATCTTTCTGTTAAAGAAGCATTAAAGGCCGCTGGATACAAATATAATACTAAGATTAAAATTAAATGGGTTAATAGTGAGGAACTTGAATGTAAAACTTGTAATTTAAAAGATGTGTTTAAAAATAGTAAAGGAATAATTGTTCCTGGTGGTTTTGGTTCACGGGGTATTGAAGGTATGATTAAGGCCTGTGAATATGCTAGAGTAAATAAAATACCATATTTAGGGATATGCTTAGGAATGCAAATTGCTGTTATTGAATTTGCTCGTCATGTATGTGGCATTAGCGATGCCTCAAGTAGGGAATTTGATGAATTATGCTCTAATCCCGTAATCGATTTGATGGCTGATCAAAAAGCAATTATCAATAAGGGAGGAACACTTAGACTGGGAAATTATAGATGTCAAATAACTAAAGGAACTCTAGCTTATAAAGATTATAAAAGTGAAGAAATATTAGAAAGGCATAGACATAGATATGAATTAAATAATAAATATAAAGAATTAATGGAAAGCAAAGGATTGATTTTTTCTGGCGTTAATCCAGAAGCTAATTTAGTTGAGATAATTGAGTTAGAAAACCATCCACACTTTATAGCGTGCCAGTTTCATCCGGAATTTAAGAGTAGACCAACAAGACCACATCCGTTATTTGATTCGTTTATTAAAGCAAGTATTGAAAATAAAAGGTAATTTAATTATAATATATGTGAAAGCAATAGTGTTTAGGTTTAGACAGATTGAGCGAGTAGCTCTTTAGAGAATTTTAAATGATATATGAAGTAAATATCCAATGTACTATAGTACAGCAGGCTGTACCACGCTTCGCTTCGTACATTTCCTATTTACAATAATTTGTATTGCTTTTAAGGAGGTAAAGATATGTGGAAGTATTTAGATGATGATACTTACAATAAGTTTTTACTTTCTTTTAATTTGCTTAAAACTAAGGATATAAAACGTTATAAGAAAACTTTATATTATCTTAGTAATAATATAGATGGAAATTATATTGAATATGAAATACCAAAGAACAGTGGTGGTTTTAGGATTATTTATGAACCTAGTAGGTTATTAAAAATGGTCCAAAGAAATATATTACATAATATTTTAGAGGAAAAACAAATATCTAAATATGCAACCGCCTATAAAAAGGAAGTTTGCCTAAAAGATAACACCTTACCTCATGTAAATGCTAAAATAATACTTAAGTTAGATATAAAGAATTTTTTTGATAATATTACATTTAGTATGGTATATAATAGGTGTTTTAGAGAGGAAATATATACTAAATCTATAGGGATACTTTTAACTAAATTATGTACTTATAATAATAAACTACCTCAAGGGGCTCCGACGTCTTCTTATATATCTAATATAGTAATGCGAGAATTTGATGAAATAATAGGAAAATATTGTAGTGATAAAAATATTAAGTATACAAGATATTCTGATGACTTAACATTTTCGGGAGATTTTTACATTAATGAAGTGATTAGTTTAGTTAAAAAGGAATTAAAAAAGAATGCTTTTAAACTTAATTATGATAAAATACATGTTATAAAACGTAATAAAAGACAAATTGTTACGGGATTAGTTATTAATGAAAAAATAAATATATGTAAGGAATATAAAAGGAAAATAAGACAAGAGATGTATTATATTAAAAAATATGGAGTAGATAATCATTTAAATAAGTTAAATATTTATAATAAAACTAAGTATTTAAGTAATTTACTCGGAAGAATTAATTATGTAATTCAAGTAACTAATAATAAAGAATTTATAATATATAGGGATATGTTAGTATGGAAGATAAAAAATATATAGAATTTGTTTTAGAAGATGGTAGTATTAAAAAATATGAAATATTATTTACTTTTAAATCTAAAAAGACTCATAAACATTACGTTATATTTACTGATGGACAGATGACTAATGAAGGGGTGCTTAATGTAATGGCTGCTATATATAAAATGGGAAATGATTCTGTATTAGAAGAAATAACTGATGAATTAGATAAAGAAGTTATAAATAATTTTTTAGAAGAAGGGTGTTTTAATGTTTGAGAGGGAAAATAATGAAGTAAATAATGCGATAACTATTTTGCAGAATATAGATTTAGATACAATAGCTAGTATTTTTAGATTTGCAGTTATATATTATGCATCAAGGAAGGTAACTCAAGGAGTAGCTCTTCAAATAGAATATCATTTTCCTAAATGTAAAAAGATAAAGATGCCACCGGAACTAGTATTAGAAAGTGGAGATTTTCAAGTTGATGATAAGATTAAAGAGGAAGATAAAGCGCATATATTAAATTTTATTAATACAGTTTGTTCAAATTTTTCTGATGATTGTTTGATATTATTATGTAATAATTTAAAATCTTTAAAATTAAAAGATACATATCATCAAAAACATATTTTTAATCCAGATGTTACTGGGGCATATAATTTAAAAAAGAATGCAATTATAATTAGAGATTGTTCTTTATATAATCCAATTTATCATGAATTATTTCATTTATCTAGTTCAATTATTCAAGATAAGACAACTTTTAGTGGGTTTTCTCAAGATGCTTTTGGTAAAGGTTTAAATGAAGGATATACTCAATTATTAACTGAAAGATATTTTGCAAAAGAAAGTGTTATTGATAGTTCTTATCCTATTCAAAAAAGAATTGTTCAGGTTTTAGAAATTATTGTTGGAAAAGATGAGATGGAACAATTATATATGCAAGCAAATCTAAAGGGGTTAGTTGATTTTTTATCAAAATATGCTACAGAAAAAGAAATACTAAGTTTTATATCTAATGTAGATTTTACTATGCAATATTTGCCTAATCATAAATTTTTATTATTTAAAAAATATTTATTACGTAAGGCTTTTAGTAGTATTTCTGATTTTTTAATTAAGATTTTTATTAAATATTTTGCATCCTTAGCAATAGATTCAAATGTTGATGAAGAGGAATTACATTATAAATTTATGCTTTTTTTAAGTTTACTTAGTATTAGCATTAATATTAGTGGTGAGGAATACGTTTTATTAAATGAAGACACTTATTATAATATTTTACATAGCATTTTAGATAATAATTTTAAGACAAATAAAATTAAATAATACTCCTTAAGTAATGAAATGAATATATTTGTTCATCTTATGTTATTTAATGAAAATACAGTTATATATTTAATAGGGATTATAATTATAGTTATATTTATTAGTTTGATAATTCCAATGATTAATTTAAGTCATAAGAAACCAATTACCCTAATCAAGTAATTGGTTTTCCTTTGTTATAAAATAATAATTAATTAAATATACTAGAGTAGGGGATAAATATGAATAATACACTAATTCCGCTCTTAGTATCTACAATTGCAGGTCTTTCTACTTTAATCGGAGCAACATTAATATTTTTTAAAATAGATAAAAATAAATATAATAAATTTATTACATTTTGTTTAGCGTTTTCTATTGCCATAATGATTGGTATTAGTATATTTGATCTTATTCCAGAATCTTTTTTTCAATATTTCAGTGTCTATGGGATATCAAAATCAATTATATTGCTAATTGTTGCCTTTTTAATTAGTTATATATTTATTACAGTACTTAGTATGATTATTAAAAGAGAAACCAAAAAAGAAGACTTATACAGGTTAGGTATTCTAAATATGATTGTTTTAATATTTCATAATATGCCCGAAGGGATTGCAACTTTTTTGAGTAGCTATCAAGACTTATCTTTAGGTATTAAATTAGCAATTGCAATAATGCTACATAATATTCCTGAAGGTATAAGTATTGCTGTACCAATTTACTATGCGACAGGAAGTAAGAAACTGGCCTTTAGAAACGCTTTTATTTCTGGGATGGCAGAACCACTTGGGGCATTACTTGCTTTGGTATTTTTAAAAAATTATATATCGGAGATGATGATTAGTATAATTCTTATTATTGTGGCTGGTTTAATGATTACTTTATCAATTCAAGAACTATTACCGGAGTCATTAAAATATAAAGAAAATAAAGCATTATATTTGGGACTAGCGAGTGGGGGAGTATTAGTACTTATTAATATGCTTTTACTATGATATTAAAAATAATAGTATCTATAATATTCATTTTTTGATATAATTAAATCAAAAGGTGGAATACTTATGAAAGTAATAATTAGAAATTCTTTTCGGTTTTATTTAAGAAAGAAATTTTTAATTATTAATTATTAGAAATAATAAGTTAAGTAAATATGGTAAAAACGAAATTACTTTTCGTAGTTATGTTAACATAATATATATTATTTTTGAAAATATATTTTTTGAAATTTTATTATTTAAGTATTTTGTTCTTTTGCAAACTTATCTTTTTTATATTATGCTAGATAAATATTGATGCTTATATGAATGAATATGGCATTATAATAATTTTTTAGACACTTTTTAAATTTTAAATTTTAATTGTTACTATAAATTAAGCTTATTTTATATATAACCTTATTTATATTTATAATAAGGTTATAATACGCGTGTAATCATTATATTTATATATAAATAAGGTTATAGTCCCCTATTTGTTATTTTTTATAAAAGTAGGGGACTTTATACTTGAAAGTGTAGTAGT
>CALVSV010000097.1 GCA_944359595.1 uncultured Bacilli bacterium | reverse complement strand
TTTCAATGTGGTTAATATCTCCACTTGAAAATAATTTTTTGGCATTTTCTAAACTTTTTTTATCTATTTCATTCATAAATTTCACCGCTTTTCACAAATACTTTCATTGTTTTTATACTTCTTTATTCTAGCATAAAATCGTCGATTTTACAATATACGAGCAAGAACTAACAAGACAAATGTAAACGTCAATAACTTTTTGGACAAAAATGTTATTAACGTTTACACACTTAGCACTATTCATAGTACAAGTAATTTCTATCCTTTTCACAAAACTATCATCTTTTATAAGACTTTTTACCTTAAAATCCATACTTTTTCACTCCTTTTTTTGTTAAAACAAAAAACCGTGAAATCCCTTATAAAATCACGGTTTAATCTATGTTTCAACTCCAAAAGTTGGAGTGTATTCACACATGGCAGGGGTGGAGAGAGTCGAACTCCCGAAGTTGGTTTTGGAGACCAATATTTTACCACTAAATTACACCCCTATAAATAATATGTTTGTTCACAAGACAAACATATTATATCAAAAATATATAAATTAAATCAAGTTAAATATTAAAAATAATTTAATTTTTACCAGTGTGTCCAAATCCACCATCACCACGTGTTGTATCACTTAGTGAGTCAACAACTTTAAAATCAGCTTTTAAAAAAGGCGCAATTACTATTTGAGCAATTCTATCATTTTTACTTACAACCCTATCCTCGCTAGATTGATTATATAACGCAACTTTTATCTCACCTCTATAATCTGCATCCACTACCCCAACTTTATTTGCTGGTGCAAGACCTTGTTTTGTAGATAAACCACTTCTTGCGTATATAAAACCTGCATATCCAATTGGTATTTCCATACCTATACCAGTCGGAATCATTACTGTTTGACCAGGTTTAATAGTTATATTTTCATTAATACATGCATATAAATCAGCTCCTGCTGAAAATTCTGTTCCATATGTTGGTACATTTGCATCATCACTAAATTTTATAATATTTATATTTTGTTTTTCCACGTTAATCTCTCCTACTATTTTTTTCATGTAAAACTACTTTACCTTCTTTTAAGCTCTTTTTTACATCGATAACTCTTTGATTAGAAGAGCCTCTAAATAATAATTTTGGATCTTTTTTATCCATTTCAAATTTTCCATCAATTAGCACATCTATATATGATATCATTTCTTTTGTCTCATCGTATTTTTTGCACATATCATCAAGTATTTCTTTATCAAATAAATATCCAGAGTATGCCCATATATCTTTTTGAGGAAATTTTTTCTTTACTTCTCTTAAAAGAGGTAAAAGTCCGCGTTGATTTTCTATTTCGAACGGTTCTCCACCAAGCAACGATAAACCTTGTATATAATCATGATCTAAATAAGATAAAATTTCATCTATTTGTTTTTGTCCAAATAAAGAACCATAATTAAAATCCCAAGCTTCGGAGTTAAAGCATCCTTTACAATGATGTGTGCAACCACTTACAAAAACCGATACTCTAACTCCAACTCCATTAGCAACATCTATTCTTTTAATACTAGCGTATTTCATAATATATTTACCTACAAGTGTGTTACACGAGCTTTTATTTCTTTTGTTTTACCAACATTCCAGAAATTTTCACCCAAGTATCCACAAGTACGACGAGTTACACTCATTTTATTTTTATCTTTGTTGCCACAATTAGGACATTCCCATTCATAGTTATCGTTTATTTGAATTTCTCCATCAAATCCACATACATGACAATAATCTGATTTAGTATTAAATTCAGCATATTGTATATTATCATATATAAATTTAACTAAATCTTCGATAGCTTCTGTGTTATGTAGCATATTTGGAATTTCTACATAAGATATAGCTCCTCCACTTGATATTTTTTGGAATTCGCTTTCAAATGATAATTTTTCAAACGCATCAATTTTTTCTCTTACATCTATATGATAAGAATTTGTATAATATCCTTTGTCTGTAACATCTTTAATTGAACCGTATTTTTCTTTATCAATTTGTGCAAATCTATAACACAAACTTTCTGCAGGTGTTCCATATAATGCAAAACCAAGTCCTGTTTCTTTTTTCCATTTTTCACAAGCTTCTCTTAATTTATTCATTACTTTTATTGCAAAATCGTGTCCTTTAGGATCTGTTTGACTTACACCCTTCATAAGTTTAGTCATTTCATAAATACCGATATATCCCAATGATATTGATGAATATCCGTTTTTTAAATATTTATCAATTTTTTCACCTTGTTCAAGACGTGCAATCGCACCATATTGCCAATGTATAGGACTTACATCAGATAAAGTACCTAATAAAGCATGATGTCTGCACATTAAAGCTTCTTTACATAATTCTAATCTTTCATCTAATAAACTAAAGAACTTATCTTCATCTTTATCAGCAAGAATAGCTATTTGTGGTAAGTTAATACTAACTACACCTTGATTAAATCTACCTTCAAATTTGTAGTTTCCATTTTCATCTTTCCATGGTGCCAAAAATGATCTGCATCCCATTGGTGAAAATATATTACCCTCATAGTTTTCTTTCATTTTTTTAGCAGAAATATAATCTGGATACATTCTTTTTACTGAACATTTAACAGCAAGTTTTGTTAAGTAATCATATTTACCTCCTGTTAAATTATTGTGTTCATCAAGAACATATATTAATTTAGGAAATGCAGGAGTAACATATACACCTTTTTTATTCTTTATTCCTTCTAATCTTTGTTTTAATATTTCTTCTATTATCATTGCATTTTCTTCAATATATTCATCTTCTGGATCAAGATGTAAAAATAATGTAACAAATGGTGATTGACCATTAGTAGTCATAAGTGTATTTATTTGATATTGAATAGTTTGAACTCCACTTGCAAGTTCAGCTTTAACTCTATCTTCTACTAAATCTTTAATAACTTTCTTAGTTAATTTATCACCATATTTTTCTGTATATTGATTCATATATTTATCATAACTTTTTCTCAAATATTTACCTAAATGTTTCATATCAACAGATTGTCCACCATATTGACTTGATGCAACAGCGGCAATAATTTGAGTCATTACTGTACATGCAACTTGAAAACTTTTTGGTGATTCAATTAATTTCCCATTCATAACAGTACCGTTATCTAACATATCACTAATATTTATTAAACAACAATTAAATATTGGTTGAATAAAATAATCCATGTCATGAAAGTGTAATATACCATCTTCATGTGCTTTTACTATTTTAGATGGAAGTAAGATTCTTTTAGTTAAATCTTTTGATACTTCTCCTGCAATTAGATCTCTTTGTGTAGAAGCAATAGTTGCGTTTTTATTAGAATTTTCTTCTGCAAGATCTTTATTACTATTTTTTATTAATGATAATATTGAATCATCTGTAGTATTTGCTTTTCTAACTAAAGATCTTTCATATCTATATAGCATATATGCTTTAGATAATTCATATTTATTAAATTCAACAAGTTTTTTTTCAACCATATCTTGTATATCTTCTACTAGCAATCTTTTCTTTTTTGAACTTTCTACATACTTTATAATTTCTTCTATTTGTTCATCTGTTACCCTATCTTTTTCATCTACTTCATTATTTGCTTTAGATACTGCAACATAAATTTTATTTCTGTCATAATCAACAAATTTTCCATTTCTTTTTCCTATTTGCTTTACCATTTTTAACACCTCACTATTATAAATTTTAGACAACTTAAATATAGCACACTTTAAAAATAATTAATGTTGCAATTGCAACAAAACGTAAAAAATGTTAAAATAAATTTAATGACTGTAAACCGAGGTGAAATTATAATGATAGACTTGTTTTTAAAATTTGACGAAAAGACAAAAAAACAACTTTTAAAGAAATTAAATTCTAAAAAAATAGAATATAAAAAAGATTCTATAATTGCTTCAAATTTAAATAATATTGACACAATAGGAATAATACTATCAGGCAAAGTTGATATAATAAGATATGATGAAAATGGAAAAAGAACGATACTAAATACTTTGAATGTAAATGATATTTTTGGTGCATATTTTACTAAATCTTCAACTAGCGAATTGTTCGCTATCGCAAGAGAGAACTCATCAATTTTATTTATTGAATATGAAAAAATAATAAGTAGTAAAGATACTAATTTAATTAATAATATAATAGATATATTTTCTAATAAAATATTGGAATTAAATGATAGAATAGAATTACTTACAAAAAAATCTATAAGGGATAAATTACTTGATTATTTTACATATACTAGCAAAAAAAATATGTCTAAATCTTTTTACTTAGATATGACTTATACTGATTTATCTGATTATTTATCAGTAGATAGAAGTGCACTTATGCGTGAAATAAAATACCTTAAAGAAGATAATCTAATTAAAACTGAAGGAAAAAAAATAACAATATTATACTAATTGTTATTTTTTTTCTAATATATTATCTAATATAGAATATAAGTATATATTAACATCTTTACTTGTTTTTGTTTTAATATATTCTTTATATCCACATAATTGTTCATAATATTTTTCATCATCTATATTTTTTAATTTATAATCAATTATTTTTATATCATTATCGCCTTCAATAATTAAATCTATAATTCCATGTTTTTCTTCATTATCTTTATTGTATATAAATTCATATTCTTTATAAAACTTTAAATTGTTTTCTTTTAATATATCTAAATCTAAAAACTTTTTAATTTTATCTTTATAAAATTCACTACAATTTAATTCTTCTAATCTAGGATTATCAAAATCAATTATTTCTAATAGATTATGTATTTGTGTACCTATTTGTAATACCTTTTGTTCACTATCACTTAAAATACTATAATTTGTTTTAGAATAATGCTTCTTTTCTTGAACATTACTATTTATTTTTAGTTCGTTAACTATATACTTATCATTACTAATATTTATATTATTTTTATAATTATATTTTTTAATCATATTATATTCTTTATTAATGCCAATATCTTTTATATTTATATTTTTAATATATGGTTTTAAAGTATTATTTATCGAATCTAAAATATCTTTAAATGATCTATATTTATTTCTAATATTATTATCTACTAATCCACGGTTATTACTTATATTATCATCATTAAATGAATTAATAAGTATTATTTTTTCTTTACATCTAGTTAAAGCAACATAAAATAATCTAATTTTCTCAGAAATTTCTTCTTTTATATATCTTTCTTTAACTAAATATTTGTATATAGTTTTATTTATATCATCATTAATATATGGTGTTATTATACCATATTTATTATCATATAGAAATTTATCATTTAAATCCAATATATTAAATGATTTATATAACATTGGAAAATAACATATATGATATTCTAGTCCTTTTGATTTATGTATAGTCATAATTTTAACACTATTACCACTATTTTCGTTTTTTGTAAATTTAATATCCATCTCTTTTTTTACTACAACATCAATATATTCTAAAAAGTCATCAGGTGAGTAACACAAATCATTCAAGCAATTTTGTAAATTTTTTAAATATTCTATTCTTATACATGCATCTTCTATATTTCCCACTAAAGATAATTTGTTATAAAAATCAAATTCTTCTAATATTTTATCTAAAAGCATCTTACTAGTAATACTATTATAAAATATACTTATCTTATTTATTTTTTGCATAAGTATTGAATCATTATAATTTTTATTTAAAAAATAACTAAATATATCATCGTCATTCATTTCCATTAAATAACTTCTACTAACACTAATAAAAGCATATTTAAATTCATCATCAAAATTATTATTACAACTCTTCTTAATTAAAGTAATAATATTTTTTATTAAATATATATCAATGCCATTCATTAACTTTTCATCACGACAAATAGTTAATGGTATTTTTAAATATTCAAATATTTTTTTATATAGATCAAATGAAGTAGATCTATCTATTAATATAACGAAATCATTATAAGTAATATCTCTTACTTTATTGCCATCCGCTGCATCTTTATCATATATTTTATAATGACTATTTATTTTTTGTTGTATATCATGTGCAGTTATAAATATTTCTATTTCTTCTTTAGAATATTTATCCTCTTTATCATATACATAGTTATATACTTCTAAATTATTATCATGTTCAAAACTACCTTCTTCAATATATGCTTTATTACCAAATATCATCTGATGTTCATCTATGTAATTTGCTCCGCCAATATCATCATCCATTATTTTGTTAAATATTAAATTAATATTGTCAAGCACTTCAAATCTTGAACGAAAGTTTTTAAGTAAATCTATTTTTTTTCCACCATCATGATTCCTATAATTATCATATTTATTTTTAAAAAGATATGGATTAGCATTTCTAAATCTATATATTGATTGTTTTATATCACCTACCATATAAACATTATTATTAGATATTAAATTAATAAATGTTTCTTGTAAATCTGATGTATCTTGATATTCGTCTATTAATATTTCATTTAAGCTATATTTTATTTCATCTCTAATATCACTATTTTCTTTTAATATTTTTATAGCCATAACCGCAATATCATTAAATTCAAACATATCATTATTAAATTTATAATCATATATTTCTTTTTGAAACCTAAGTATAATGTCTATTATTATCTCTACATAATCTTTAGTAAGATATATAGAATTTTTAATATCTTCCCTACTTTCATATACACAAATATTTTTTAAATCTTTTATATTATCATTAATCATTGATTTTAAGTTTTTAACTTCAGCATCACTTCCTTGTTTTAATCTTGGTAAATCAACATCTAAATTTAGTTTAATATCATCATAGTTTTTAGCTGAAATAAGATTACGTAACGCATCA
>CALVSV010000096.1 GCA_944359595.1 uncultured Bacilli bacterium | reverse complement strand
AACATAGTTAAATTCTTTTACGTCAACAGTAAGAGGAATCATTATTTCTGGAGTTACATGTAATCCTTCTTTTTCTACTTCTATTACTGCTTCAGCAATAGCTTTAGATTGCATAATCGCAATATCTTCATTAGTAATATCGAGTCTACAACCTCTATGTCCCATCATAGGATTAAATTCTTTCAATTCTTTTATTTTTTCTTCTATTTTTTTATTACTAACACCTAAATAAGTCGATAAAGCGTTAATTTCTTCTTTAGTTTTAGGTAAAAACTCATGTAGAGGTGGATCTAAATACCTAATAGTTACTGGTTTTCCATTCATTATCTTAAATATATCAATAAAATCTTTCTTTTGATATTCTTTTAATTCATCTAATGCATTAGATTTACTTTCGCTATCTAGTGAAAGAATCATCTTTCTAATAGATAATATCTTTTTTTGATCAAAAAACATGTGTTCTGTTCTACATAAACCTATTCCTTTAGCTCCCATATTTAATGCATTAACACTATCTTTAGTAGTATCAGCATTAGCATACACTTTTAATTTACTACATTTATCAGTCCAATTCATAAATATATCAAATTCATCACTAATAGTAGGTTCTACTTCTTTAATTTCTCCAATATATACATTACCAGTAGATCCATCTATACTTATGACATCTCCTTCATTAAGCACTTTCCCGTTATTAAATTTTATACATTTATTTTTAATATCAATATTTATACTTTCACAACCACACACACAACATCTACCCATACCACGAGCAACAACTGCAGCATGACTAGTCATACCACCTCTCATAGTAAGAACTCCATTAGATTTATGCATTCCACTAATATCTTCTGGACTAGTTTCATCACGAACTAATATAACTTCTTCTCCTCTATCAAATGCTTTAACTGCATCTTCTGCGCTAAAATATATTTTTCCAACACCACTACCAGGAGATGCAGGTAATCCCTTAGCTACTGCTTTATTCTTCTTCAAATCTTCACTATCAAAAGTATTATGTAATAAATTATTAATATCATCTTCACTAATTCTTAATATAGCTTGTTCCTTAGATATTTTCTTTTCTTTAACTAGGTCAACAACTATTTTTAGCGCCGCAACACTAGTTCTTTTAGCGCTTCTAGTTTGTAATATATAAAGGATTTCATTTTCAACAGTAAACTCTATATCTTGTGCATCTAAATAATGATTTTCAAGCGTTTTTACTACTTCTAAAAACTCACTATATATTTTAGGCATAATACTTTTTAATTCATCTATATGTTTAGGTGTACGAATACCTGATACAACATCTTCACCTTGTGCATTAATTAAAAATTCTCCATACAATTTATTTTCACCAGTAGAAGGATTTCTTGTAAAAGCAACACCAGTTAAAGATTTATCATTTAAATTACCATATATCATCTGTTGCACATTAACAGCAGTACCTATATTATCTGGAATATTATTTAATTTTCTATATGTAATAGCCCTATTAGTATTAAAGCTTTTAAATACAGCTTTAACAGCTTCTATTAGTTGAACATACACATCTTGTGGAAACTCTTTATTACTTAATTTTTTATATTCTTCTTTATATAGACTAATAACTTCTTTCAAATCTTCACTACTTAATTCATAATCATTTTTAATATGTTTTTTCTTCTTAATATCTTCAAAAATTTTATCAAAATTTTCTCTAGGCAATGAAGATACAACATCAGCATACATAAGTATTAATCTTCTATAACTATCATACACAAATCTTTCGTTATTAGTTTTTATAGCGAACACTTCAGCTATTTTATCATTAAGTCCCAAATTTAAAATAGTATCCATCATACCAGGCATAGATACTGGTGCCCCACTTCTTACTGAAACTAAAAGAGGATTAGAAGTATCACCAAATTTTTTACCAGTTTGTCTTTCGAGCAAGCACATTTTTTTCTTAATTTGTTCAACAACATACTTACTTAATTTTTCTTTTTCTTTATAGTATAAGTTACAAGCTTCTGTTGTAACAGTAAATCCCTTAGGAACTCTTAATCCCAGCTTAATCATTTCAGCAATATTAGCGCCCTTACCACCAAGTAAGAACTTCATATCTTTATTACCTTCATTAAACATATAGACATATTTTTTCATTTTCATCACCCTTTTATTCAATTATTATATAGAAAAGAAGTAACAACGCTATTACATATATTTAGTTTTAATTAACATCATCACTTCTTAATTTTAATTAATACCCATAACATATTGGTTATCTTTTTTTATTATAAAATCAGTAAGATTACTGTTAAAAACGTGAGGCGCTAACATTGGAGCATTTTTTTATTCCCACCCAATGCAAACAAAATTTGTTTGCATTGGGTGGAGGAAGTTTGTGCTTACCCCCCATTCTCTGCTTATTTTGTTTATTTTTTAGTTCGTATATTTTTTGAATTACATATATTAGTCTGTGCGTTTATTATCACGCGCGTCGGAGCGCGCATTCTTTCATATCTTTTGTGATTATCCTAACCATATGAAATTAGCTATAGGCTAACCTCATATGGACTACTAATTGTCCCTTCGCCCTTAG
>CALVSV010000095.1 GCA_944359595.1 uncultured Bacilli bacterium | reverse complement strand
AAAATACGGATAAAGAATATGATGTTGTTGATACAACACAAAATCAAGTATATAAAAATATTGATGAGTTAAAAGAATTATGGAACTTATCGTATGTAAGTAATATAAATAAAGTAAGACAAGCAGTAAATGATACTATAGGTGAAGTATTGACCTATAATAATGAAATTATTAGCTTGTTTTATTTTTCTACAAGTAATGGTTTTACAGAAGATGCAATAAATGTTTTTTCAAGTGATTTACCATATTTAAAAAGTGTATCATCTCCATGGGATAAAGAAGAAAATCCCAATTATGAGAAAACTATACAAATAGATAGAAATGAGTTTTGTAACAAATTAGAAATAAATTGTGATAATATAATTATTAGTGATATTAAAAGAAGTAATAGTAATAGAATATTAAGTATTAAAATAAATAATAAAGAATTTAATGGGCGATGGTTATATAATACATTAAAATTAAGAAGTACTGACTTTGAAATTAGTATAGATGATAATTATATAACATTTAAAACATATGGTTTTGGACATGGTGTTGGAATGAGTCAATATGGAGCAAACGGTATGGCTAAAGAGGGAAAAAATTATAAAGATATTTTATATCATTATTATCAAAATACTACTATAAAAAAAATTTAAAAATTTTATAGTATATTTTTTTTGTTTTGTTTAATACTTCTAATAGAGGTGAAAGTTATGAAAGTTAAAAAATTAAAAGGGTATGTTTTACCAAGCTTTATTGCGTTACTTTTAATGGTTGCTTTTGGTATCGCAATGTTATTTAAATCAAGTATGACAGAAGCAGTATTCAGTGATGACAATGATTATAAATATACAACTAAGAGTATATTTAGAAATTATATTCCTACTAATGCAGTAGAAGTTACTATTTCTAAACCAATTACAGTAGATGATATAACAATATATAAAAATTATTATAATAAAGATGCTAATGATGAAGAAAGAAAAAACTCTATAATATATTATGAAAATGTATATATGCAAAATTCAGGAATAGATTATTCATATAATCAAGAGTTTGATGTTGTATCTATATTAGATGGTACAGTTATTAATGTTGGTGAAGATGAAATGCTAGGAAAGTTTGTTGAAATTAGACATTCTAATGATATGATTAGTTTATATCAAAGTTTAGGTGCGATCAATGTTAAAAAGGATGATGAAGTGTCACGTGGTGATGTTATCGCAAAAAGCGGGAAAAGTAAACTTTATAAAGATATAGAAAATGGGTTGCATTTTGAATTATCATATAAAGGTAGTTATGTAAATCCTAACGATTATTTTATGAAAAAAGTACAAGATTTATAGTGCTTTTTTTCATAAATAATAAATGATATCATAACATTTATTGGTGATATCATGAAAGATGAAATTGAAAAAAGAGTATATGATGAAGCATATAATATATTATTGACTGATAAAACTATTAGAGAAATAGCTTATGATAGTTTTGTTAGTAAAAGTACTGTTCACAAAGATTTAACTACTAGATTACAAATATTAGATCTTGACATTTATGAAAAAGTGAATAAAATATTAAAAAGACACATGCAAATTAGGCATATACGTGGTGGTGAATCCACCAAGAAAAAATTTGAGAAAATAAAAAAATTATATACCAAATAAAAATAATATGTGTTACAATAAAAATAGTACTTTTTAAAGAGGAGATGGTTGTATGTTCAACAAAGATATAGGGATAGACTTAGGAACTGCAAATGTTTTAATATATATTAAAGGGCAAGGAATAGTTTTAAACGAACCAAGTGTTGTCGCTATTGACGCTGATACTAAAAAAGCTTTAGCAGTAGGACGTGAAGCCAATGAAATGTTAGGTAGAACTCCTGGGCGCGTTAAAGCAATTAAACCGATGAAAGATGGTGTAATAGCTGATTTTGAAATAACTGAAGTCATGCTTAATCACTTTATTAAGAAAGTAAATGCTAAAAGTTTTTTCTCACGACCTAGAATACTTATATGCTGTCCATCTAATATTACTCAAGTTGAAAAAAACGCTATAAAAGAAGCTGCAGAAAGGACAGGGGCTCGCCGTGTGTTTTTGGAAGAAGAACCTAAAGTAGCAGCTATAGGAGCTGGTATGGATATTTCTAAACCAAGTGGAAATATGGTAATAGATATTGGTGGTGGAACAACGGATGTTGCTATTTTATCTTTAGGTGGGATAGTTACTTCTTCATCAATTAGAGTTGCTGGAAATGCTTTTGATAATGATATAATTAAATATATTAAAGATAAATATAAATTATTGATTGGTGATAGAACTGCTGAAGATATAAAACTAACTATTGGAACTGTTTTTAAAAATAACAAACAAGATAAAATGGAAGTAAGGGGTAGAGATTTAGTAACAGGACTTCCTCATACTATTACTATGTCTAGTGATGAAGTAGAAGAGGCATTAAGAGAAAGTGTATATATAATAATTAATTCTACTAAAAATGTACTGGAACAAACACCTCCAGAATTATCTGCTGATATTATTGATAAAGGTATCGTTTTAACAGGTGGTGGAGCTCTTATGGACGGGTTAGATAAATTATTATCTGCAGAATTAAAAGTACCAGTTTTTATAGCAGAAAGTCCACTAACTTGTGTTGCTGAAGGTACTGGTGTTATGTTAAATAATGTTCATTTAATCGATAACAAATGAACGAAATGCGATGTTTCAATGTAAATATTGCATTTTTTACATACAATTTGCATGAATTTTGGCATATTTTGCGTATTAGGACAAATAAACACATAAAATTGAACATAAACTATTGAATTTTCATGTATTTATGGTAAAATAAAGCCGTTTCTTGCAATAGCGAGGTGTGAGAATATGTTAGATATAATAATTTGCGAGGATAGCGATCATTACAGATTAAGAACTTATACTTTAGTAAATGATTTCTTAAAAAAGACGAATATAAAATACAGCATTTCTACTTATAGAAGATATAATGATAAATTAAAAAAATACATCAAAGCAAATAAGTCATGCAATAAAATTTATTTATTAGATATTTGTCTAGAAGAAAATCATGCTAGTGGGATTGATATTGCTAATGATATACGTGCAATAGATTTTGAAAGTTTAGTTGTTGTTATTACCGGTAAAACAGGATTACTTTCTGAAGCACAAAAGTTAAGACTAAATTTATTTGATTATGTTTGTAAACAAATAAGTTACGATACAACTATTGAAGAAATACTTGCTTCTGCTATTAAAGTGTTCGAAATAAAAAAATCAATTAAATTTTCATACAATAGAAATGATTACAACATTAGGTTAAATGAAATTCTGTATATAAAATCAGATAAATCAATCAGAAAAACTATCGTCGCTACTAAAGATTCAAAATTTGAGGTATCAAAACCATTATGCTTTTTTGAGGATCAAGTTGGTCAACGTTTTATAAAGACATGTAGAGGATGTGTTGTCAACATGAGTAATGTAAAAATGGCTGATTATGAAACGGGTTCTATTGTATTTCACAATAACGAAAAATTAGTGGGTGTTATTTCTGCTAAAAATATTAGTAAGGTAAAGGAAGCAATTAGAAGTGTTGAGTGATCTAGTTATATGTCTATTTCAATTAATCAGTTTTACTTATATTTTATACAACATAATTGACATAAAAATAGATTTTAAAAAATGTAGGTCATATACCTTGTTAATGATTGGCTTTATATTAACATTGTTTGCATATAAATCTTTTGACAATCTACTAAGACCAATTATGATGTTTGTATCTTATACTTTGATATATAAGATGATGTTTAAAATAAAAATATCTGAAAGTGTAATAAACTGCTTTATTGGTTATATAGTAACTGCAATAGCTGAAATATTATTATTACTAATATATGCATTCTTATCGATGCTGTTAGATAATTCTATTGAATTTATTACAAACTCAATGG
>CALVSV010000094.1 GCA_944359595.1 uncultured Bacilli bacterium | reverse complement strand
TACAACATGTAAAACAACATTTTCTATAAATCATCACTAAAAATACAAAAAAAGAACCTAACAAAATAATGTCATACTTTTTATTTTACCATTTACATATGGCTTTTTATAATAAAAAAATAAACTTTTATAAATAATATATTTTTAATTTAACACCAGTTTTTACTCAATCTAACTTTCATAAACTTTCCTGTGTTTACCAACAATGTATCGTTGTTATATTTTTATAAAAATTTCATAAAATAAGATTTTTTCTTTAATCTTGACATTTTTAAATGCTTTTTAAATTAATCAAATTTTCTCTTTTACTTTTATTTATAACGGTTTCTATACTATTTACTTTTTTCTCCCAATTTCTTGCATACCCTGTAACAGGAATTAATCCTACAACAACACTCAAATTAAGTATTGTTTGAAAAGAAAGTTGAAATATAAGTCCAAAAGCTAAATATTTTGAAAATAAATCATTAGAATTTAGAGCTATTTTAATACCTCTATATATTATTGTTATAAATAAAGTAGATACTATTAATATACCTAAAAAACCCAACTCTTCTGAAATGATAGAAAATATAAAGTCTGTTTGAGGTTCGGGAAGATAAAAATGTTTTTGAATAGAGTTGCCTAATCCCATACCAAGTAATCCACCAGGACCAATTGCGTACAGTGACTGTATTATTTGAAAACCACTACCTAATGGATCACTCCACGGATTTAAAAATGATAATATTCTAGCCATTCTATATGGGGCAGCAATTATTAATGATGTAGCGCCAATTAATCCTACTATACCAATTTTTGCAAAAAAAGACATTTTAACTCCACTTATAAATAACATAGCTACTATAGTCATAACTATAATTGTTCCTGTACCAAAATCTGGTTGTAACATAATAAGCGCAAACGTAAATAAAGTAACTAATAATATAGGTAGTATTCCTTTTTTTATATCTTTCATATATTTTTCACTTTTTTCTAAATATTTCGCACTAAATATAATTAAGGCTAATTTCATAAATTCACTAGGCTGTATTCCAAAAGATCCAATTCCAAACCAACTTCTAGAACCATTCCTTACTTTACCAATCCCAGGAATAATTACTAATATAAGTAAAACTACACATATAATTAATATAATATTTGCATATTTTCTATATTTATAATAATCTATTTTTGATATAAAGTACATTAAAAATAAACCTACAATAAAAAATAAACCTTGATTTTTTAGATATTTAAAAGTATCATCAAATTTATATTCTGCCCATATACTTGATGAAGAATATATCATTAATATACCAAACAGTGATATTAAAACAATACTTATATATAGTATAATATCAAATTTTATAGATTTTATTTTTATCAAGATCATCATCTCCTATATAATTTTATGCATTGTCATTATTTAATATTTTTATTAAAAACTATTTCCAAACAACAAAAAATTATATATAATTAATATAGATAAAAGAGTAAATATAAGGATTTGGAGGCGTTATAATGGATAGAGAAATATTAAGAGATTTATCATATGGGGTATATGTTGTTACAACAAAAAAAGATAATAAAAATGTAGGATGTATTTGTAATAGTATAATGCAAATTACTTCTGATAAAATAGCTATAAGCGTTAATCATGATAATTATACTAATAGTTTTATAACAAAATCAAATAAATTTGCAGTATCTATTTTATCTAAAAATGCTGATTTATCAATTATTGGAATGTTTGGCTATAATTCAAGCAAAGATATAGATAAATTTAAAGATATTGATTATGAAATAATTAATGATGTCCCAATTATTATTAATAGTATAGGATATATTATTTGTGATGTTACTGATAAAATGGAGACTGAAACACATACAATATTTTTAGGTAAAATAAGCGATTGTAAAAAAAATAATGATGAAACACCTATGACATATGCATATTATCATAATGAATTGAAGGGTAAAACTCCTAAGAATGCTCCTACATATATGGAAGAAGAAATAACAAAAGTTCAGAATAAAAATACTTTTGTCTGCACTGTATGTGGATATAAATATGAAACAGATCTTGATGAGTTACCAGAAGATTTTAAATGCCCTATATGTGGTAAGGGGAAAGAATATTTTAAAAAATTATAAAATATTCTTTTTTTGTATAAATTCAAATTAATTATAACAATATATAAGTGGAGGCAAGATATATGGAAAATAATTATTATGAAAAAATACCAAATATTATTAGTTGTAAAGATTTAGATTATTTATCAGATATGTTTAATTGGAATTATAGCGCATATAAAAATGCATATAATGCAAGCAATAATATTAGTGATAATGAATTAAAAGAAAAATGTAAAAATATAGCTGATATATTTTATAATAATTTAACAAATATTTTAAATATTATTAATGGGGGTATAGATAATGAACAACAATCAAATATGTAATCCTAAAGTTGAAGTTAGCAATGGTAAAAATTTTAATGATAAAGATTATATGAATTCAATTCTTTCTTGTTTAAAAGAAATGTGTAAAAATTATGCAGTAGCTCTAACAGAAGCTAGTAATGAAAAGTTATACAATGAATATAAGAAAATATTTGATGAATATTCAAAATCGCAAAGGGAAGTGTATGAGCTTATGTTTAGAAATGGATGGTATTGTTTAGAAAAAGCTGAAACAGAAAAAATAAATAACAAGTATCAATCACTAACCCAAGAATTAACTAGTTTAAATGGATAAAGCACTACATAAAACTTGTAGTGCTTTTATAATACACGAGTAAAGAAAAACAATAATAAAAATAGTTCTATAAGTAACATTATAGTATAAAACGAAAAATTAATAATTATTAATAGTATAGCATGATATATTATTATAATACCTAGTATTATTATAGCAAAAGGCCAAAATATACCACCTCTACAAAACCATCTATTATTCCACATTATTTCACCTACTTATGCTTATTATATAATATTGTATATTTATTTATATGTGTAGTTATTTTGTTGACAAATACATAAATTAATATTAAAATATTTGTTATTGAGGCGATATTATGATAACAGTTACCAATCAAACAAAAGTTTTAGGAAATATATATGAGGATGATATATGTACGCATAATACATTCTTTAATACCATAACTTATAATAATAAAATATATTATTATAAAGCCTTTAACTTTAATGAATTAATAGGAGAATATTTATGTAGATATTTAGATCTTGATTGTGTACATAATGAATTAGCTTTTAAAAATAATATTTTATATTTAGCAACTGAATCATTTAGAAAAAAAGGTTATATTTATGAGTATCCTAATTTTAATAATTTTGATGAATTATTAAATAAATGTATAAATGATGATAATATAAATAAAATAATAGAAAGTCATATGAAACTATTTGCGATTGATATATATATGAGACAAAAGGATAGAGATAATTGCAGTAACTTAACATATAAATATGATAAAGATAAATACATTTCGTTATCACCAGTATATGATTTTGGTCATTCATTTTTTAATACTAATAACTATAGCAACATATTTTTTGATATAAATTTTAATTCATATGAATTGAATAATTTATATAAGAAATACCCAAGTTTACATACAGAATTAGAAAAATTATATAAAATAGAATTATATAATGTTATATGTTCTATACTTTCTGATTATAAACTTACTATGAGTAATAAAATGTTTTTATATTATGAATCAAATTCTGAGAAAAGTTTAAAAATATTAAAGAAAATATTATAAATTTTAACAAAACTATAGAAAAAAAATAAAAATTCATATATTATATATATATAAATTTAGTTATGACAAACATTAATTAGAAATTTAATATTGATTATAAGAGAGCTAGTGTTGGGTGAAAACTAGTACAATTTAAATTTTGAAATACAAGTTTTGAGCTAAAATCGGATAATTCCGTTATAAATAAAAGAGCATAGTAATATGAAATAAAGTGGTACCGCGGATCATTTCGTCTTTATTAATTACTATGCTTTTATGTTAGAAAGAAGGGTTTTTATGAAATTATACGATGAATTAGTATGGCGAGGATTAATCAAAGATATTAGTAGCGAGGAATTAATTGATAAATTAAATAATGAGAGCTTAACTTTTTATTTAGGTACAGATCCAACTGCAGATAGCTTGCATATTGGACACTATGCAACATTTTTAACAGCTAAAAGATTACAAAAGAGTGGGCACAAACCGATTTTATTAGTGGGCGCTGCGACTGGTCTTATTGGTGATCCAAGAGGTACTGGCGAAAGAGAAAAAGCTGATTATGATACTATTATGAGTAATTATAAAAAATTAAGTAAACAAGTTGAAAATGTATTTGGAATTAAAACAATTAATAACTATGATTGGTTTAAAGATTATAAATATATTGATTTTTTACGTGATTATGGAAAATACATTAATGTAAATTATATGATTAATAAAGACTTAGTAAAAAGACAATTAGAAATAGGAATAAGTTATGCAGAATTTTCTTATATGTTGATACAAGGTGTAGATTTCAAATATTTACATGAAAAATATGGTGTAGATTTACAAATTGGTGGTTCTGACCAATGGGGAAATATTACAACAGGTATTGAACTCGTAAGAAAATTATGTGGTGATACTGTATATGCATTTTCTATGCCTCTTACTGTTGATAGTCATGGTAAAAAAATTGGAAAAAGTGAAGGTAACGCTATATGGCTTGATAAAGATAAAACATCTAGCTATGAATTATATCAATATTTAATAAATTTAGAAGATGTAATGATGGAAGATTATTTAAAAAGATTTACCTTTTTAAATAAGGATGAAATTTTAGATATAATAGAAAAACACAACGAATGTCCAGAAAAAAGATATGCGCAAAAAACTTTAGCAAAAGAAATTATTACTGATTTACATGGTAAAGACGAATACGAAAAAGCAATTAAAATAACAGATGCATTGTTTAATGGTAATTATAATAATTTAAGTGAAGACGAAATAGAAATAGCATTTAAAAATATTAAAAATTTCAACTTAAAATCTAACATTAATATAATAGATTTATTAGTAGACAATAAGATAACTAATAGCAAAAGAGAAGCAAGAGAATTTGTGTTAGGTAACGCAATAAGTATAAACAATAATAAAATAACTGATCTTGAATATAATATTAAGGATAATGATCTACTATATAATAAATATATTATAATAGGGAAGGGCAAAAAAAATAAATATTTAGGTATTAAAGAAAAGGAATCTGTTAATTAGATTCCTTTTAATATTTAGAGTGTTTAAAAAGATAAGCAATATATACTAATTGTTTTGTTTTATCTGTTTTATCGCATGTTATCAATGTTAACGTATTATAATTAATGTTTCTATTTATATATATTTCACCACTTTTTTCATGTTTATATATATCATTAATTTTATATATATATTTATATCCATTATAATAAATATATATTTCGTCATCAAAATTTAACTTATTTAAATTTTTGAAATGAGATGTCGTACTATTTCCTGAATGAGAAGCTAAAATCAAATTACTATTGTTAATATCTGGCATGCTTGATTCTTTTAACAAATAAATATTTTTATCTACATTATTATATTTAGATTTATAATCATATACTCCCTTAAATAATTCTATTTTAGGTATTTCTATTAATAATTTATATTTACTATCTACATCTTCTTTATTATTAACATTAATTTTATTAATTGAATCATATTTATTATTATTTAAATATGTTTCGATTCTTTTCTTTTCAGTAATATTCAAATTATAATTATTATATAAATATTTAAATATAAAACACATACTAGTAAATATTAAAATTAATAAAATAATTTCTTTATACTTATTTTTTAATTTTAAATACATAATATCCTAATGAAACTATAAAAACTGAAGTAAAAACACTACAACTATAATCATTTTTAGAGGTATATGGAACATTTTCAATAAGTTCATTTGTAACAGTAATACGAACTGTTTCACTTGTATCATTAGTTATTTCGAAATGTATAGGATTATCTGATAATTTATATCCAACACCTGCCTTTACTTCTTTGATATAATATTTTCCTATAAACAAATCGTCTAAAACAATTTTACCACAATCATCTGTTTTACCTCTATATATTAAAGTTCCGTCTTCTAAGTATAATTCAAATTCTGTATTAGGGATAATTTCATTGGTCTTTGAATCAATTTTATTTATTTCTAAGGAGTATCTTTTTAATTTATTATCAACATTTAAAGTAATATAATTATTTCTATCTGTTAACGTATAAAATATTGGTTCTTTTAATAATTCATTATTTAAACTTGTTTTTTTCTCTATTAAT
>CALVSV010000093.1 GCA_944359595.1 uncultured Bacilli bacterium | reverse complement strand
ATTTATGAATTTTTTGAAATAATAATCTTAACTTATATAAATTTTTTATAAATTATGTGGTTACAATAATGAAAAAAAATCCAACCAAGAATAATAAAAAAATTGAAGCTCCAGAATCGATTTTAAGGAGTTTTTATTAAAAAGTAGTATAAATTATTGTATAAAAATAAGCTATAATTGGCTTATATCAAGGAATAGCAGATTTTGATAGGTAGGTACTTAAAACAAGTACTTTACTTTTGAGCCCTATATCTTATTGCACAAAACTTTGATTTTGTGCAATAAGAATAATAACAAATCAAGGGTAGCTTACCTACCCCCGATACCTAAATAAAGTGAACTTTATCATTATTTAAAAAATAATATAATATAGTTTTTCTTAATACTTGTGTCGCTGTATTTTTATCAAAAATAATCTTATAACCACCTTCCAATAAGTTATGTATGTTTTCTCTATACCTTCGACTCAAATTACGAATTGGGTAACCATTTTGTACAGCAAAAAGTATTGCTAATAATGTACTATTCTTTTCTTGATAGTCACTTAATGAATAAATATAATTATTTGTATATACAACTGGAAAATCTCCATCATAATGTAGTATAGATAACTTACTAATATCATAGTCCTCTAATTCTTTAGAAATTTCTATTCTTGTTAAATCACCACATATATTCAAATTACTTTCTTTTTTCTTGTTATATATCTTTACTCTTCCATTACCAGAACCAATATAAACAGTCTTATTATCATAACCATTATTAAATATCTTTTCAGAAGAACGACCAGAAATGTCCCACAATAAATCTAAAATACTTATATGTAAATCAAAAGACATATCATAACTTTTTATAAACCAATTTCCAGAAGTATTAAGTAAATACATAAGCAACTTATTATCTCTTAGCTTGTTAGGATTAAATTCAATAGTAAAATTATATAAATCATCATAATTAATCCCTTTATGCTCACTGTTTTTAAGTTTTTCACTATTATGATGAAAACCAAAATAAAAACTCTTCCCCTCTTCTATTTCTATGTCGTAATTATAATGAAAACACATAGGTCTATCAGATAACCAGAATTTTTTAACTTTATCTTTAAAGTACATTTGTATAAAAAATTCTATTTTATTAAATATTTCAAAACTAATATATGTTTTTAATCTAATCATATCAATAGAATAAGTTATATTATCTTTTGTTAAAATAATATTATATATATCTTTAATTTCCATTTTTTATCTCCCCTATTTCTCCTATTTTCTACCAGTTTTGTTCGTAGAACACTATAAAAAATGAAAATTTTTGCAATTTATAATCAGTGCACGACCTCAACACCTACTCCCCACTATATTGCAAAACTTTAGAGTCGTGAAACATTTGTGAAACATATGTAATATATTACAACAAAACCCGCTTGTTAGATAGCGCGGGTTTCGTTATTACTTTTTAAAAAAAGTAATACAAAAAGGTTTAGGGGGACTGTCCCCCTTCTACCTCAAATCTGGAACATAAATCCAGATTTGAGGTAGCCCCCGCATATCAGAGCAGCTCTCTGTAAGTAATAGTTTTAAATACTATAATTCATCACCAAATATCTTGAATTTCTTATCTTTCATTTTCTTAAGTTTTAGAATATGTTTTAAAAACCAAAATATAAATAATTTTATTGTATAGTAGAAGAAAAATAATACTAAACAACTAAAAATAAAACTTAATATACGCATTGCCATATTAATCAACTCCTATATTTATTTGTAAAATAATAATGCCACCAATTTAAGCCATATTTAACACCATAAATAGCTTTATCTTTTTTTATATATTTAAGAATTAAATAAGTGATAATATCACTACCAAACCAACCAATACTAAAAAATAAAAAAGTTAACAATAAATTCATATAAACACCTACTTTTTACCTTTTTTATTACTTTCAATTATAGTTATATTAGTACTCATATCTGGTAAAGGTTCTTTAAATCCAGATTTACTTAAGTTTTCTATTACTTTATAAGTATCATAACTATCTCTTAATTTTTTATTATGTACAAAAAAGTACATACCTCTATTTTTCCATTCTGCCACATTTCCTTCACTATCAAGAATTGGTTCAGCTCTACGAACTATCGTAAGGCAACCGAGTAGCGTAGTACACCTACGCACCTCGGTTGCCTGGGAACGAATAGCCTTCGCTAGTAAATAGAAATTTTGTGATGTACCAAGTATAATACGCCTATTTTTTCTATTTTGAGTTATAACCCCAAGCATTTCTGGTGGAAAATTCTTACTGTCATTTGAACTAAACCAATTCTGTAGTTCGTCCATTATTACAATAACACCTTGCTTACCATTTTTATAATGCATAAGCATACGCCAATCTTTTAATTTATTATCTTCATACTTATATGCTAAATTACTACAACACTTTGCAAGTGGGTATTCCTCTTGCATACGCATTGCATATTCAATCATACTAATAGTTTTTCCCGCACCTTGTCTACCTTCAAAGATTATTAATCCTTGATATTTGAAAAAGTCTGGTTCTCTATCAAATAAATCAATAACAAATTGATGTGGTGTATCTATAAATAATTTTCTAAAAAAGTTATGTTTTTTTACTCTATTATGCTCTCCAGTTTTAAATCTCTTACCTTTTAATAATTCAATTATTATATTAAGTAATATTAAAAATATAAAAACACCTAAACAAATTAATAATAAATATAAAGGGTATTTTATTAAAATCCATATGCCTTTAAATACTCCTAAAATCATATCTAACATATTCTTATACTCCTTTTCTATTTAAAACCGTTATTTTGCCTTTTTTGTCATTTTCTGTACCATAAGTTTCATAATATAAGTCGTATAATTCTTCTATATCTTTTTCTATTTCAATATTTTTTAAATAAAAATATATAAATAAGCCACTAAATCCAATTAATAAACAAATTAAATATAATATATTCATAATAATCCCCTTTCTAATTTCCTATAACAGGTATAAAATGCCAAATAAATTTAATTAAAGCTATAATAATTCTTAAACCAAGTAAAGACATTACAATAATTAATAATGGAACTAAATTATTCCAAGGAATAACATAAGCAACAAATAATATAAATTTAGTAACAATAGGAATACTTGTAACTAAATCGACAACAACATCAACAATATATAATGGAGATAAAATACTGGAAGCAATACTAGTAAAAAAAGATAAAATAGCATCAGTTATCAATCAAAACCACCCCTTCCTGTAATATCAACAATGCTAGAAGCTCCATTAATAATTCCAGGAATAGCTCTCCATAATCTAATAACAAAAAATACATAAGCAAATCCTGTAAATACTAAATCTCCATAGCTTTTAAATGGTGAATACCAACTTAAATCAAATAAAACAACTTCTCCAGAATAAACATCACTATCTATATCAAGTTTAAACTCTGATGTTCCATTTTCTATATTTTCAAGCATATCTTTTATATCTTCTATAGCAATTTTTATACTATCTACAAAGCCAAACTTTTCATTAATAGTAGTTTGAAGGCTAGTTACATTATCTTGTGAAGGTGTAAAAAGAAATGACAAAGCTTCACTTAATAATTCTATAAGTCTATTTCCAAAGAAATTTTCATCAAATGGATTTAAATAACTAAGCCAATTACCTAAATTACTACCAAGCTCTCCAAACCAACTACCAATATTTGAACCAAGTTCTCCAAACCATGTACCTATATCAGAAAACCATTCTCCTATATTAGATGTTAAATCTATAAACCATTGACCTATTGAGTCATTAAAAGATTTTATAGTGTTATATAAATTTGTTAAGCCTGATGTAATAGCATTGATAATAGCCTCCAACATTTGCGCAATC
>CALVSV010000092.1 GCA_944359595.1 uncultured Bacilli bacterium | reverse complement strand
CGAACACAGTAGTTAAGCACTTTTACGCCGACAATAGTTCTTTTGCGAAGATAGGTAGTTGCCAATGCTTTTTTTTTGCTCTTTTTTATTTTAAAACGATAAGCTTCTCGCTTATCGTTTCGGTTTTTTTTCTTTAATAACATAAAAAGCGTTTATTTTTATAGGTAAATAGTTTATAATAAATATAGAATGGGTGTGAAAATATGAATGGACAAAACAATGTAAATACTAATAATTTATACGGAACTAATAATATTTCAAACAATAATTTAAATGTACAAAAGAATGTAATGCCTACAAATAATCAATTTAGTGTTTTAGATAGATATGGAGAAGATATTACAAAAAAAACTTATATTACTAATCCTGCAATAGCACGTGAAAATGAAATAAGACAACTAATTATTACTTTGCTTACTCCTGATAGATCTGCTGTTTTAGTTGGTAAAGCAGGTATTGGTAAAACTGCAATTGTAGAAGGATTAGCATATTTAATTCAATTAAATCAAGTGCCGGATGCATTAAAAGGTTATAGTATAATAAGCATCGCAACATCAGCTTTACTAGGTGAAAGTAAAAATGATGGTCAATTAGAGTCAAGAGCACTTATATTAGTTCAAGAAGTTATGAAAAGATCTAAGTTGATATTATTTATTGATGAAATTCACACTGTAATGGGTGCTGGCTCAACAAATGGTAATTCACTTGATTTAGCAAACATTTTAAAACCCGCTTTAGCACGTGGTGATATTAAACTAATTGGGGCAACAACACAAGAAGAATATGAAAGATATATGATTCGTGATAGAGCTTTTATTAGACGTTTTGAAAAAATCGATATTTATGAGCCTGATGCAGACACAACACTTAAAATTTTAATTGGTACTATTCCAAAATTAGAGAAAAAAACTGGTGTTAAATTTTCATATACTAATTATATTGTAGAAAAAATTTGTAGATTTTTAATTAATATGACTAGTGAATATAAAAGAATATATGAAGTGTCTTCTAGATATCCAGATATCGCTTTATCTCTTCTTTCTAAAATTTTTTCATATGCTATATTTGATAATTCCCCAACTATTAAAATTAAACATGTTTGGATGGCTATTAATAACTGCAACACAATATATCCAGATACATTAAAAAAAGAAATTGTATCATTTAAAAATACTTTTGATGACATTTTAAAAGAAGAAAATGTAGTAATATAGTTTATGAAATATACTGGATTAAAACAAAAAGATATTTTAGAAAAACAAAAAATATATGGATTGAATATAATAAATGATAAAAAAAATTATAATTTATTATATGAATCAATAATATATATTTTTTTAATATCAATAATTATAAATGTTATATCAAAAGAAATATTAACTACTTCTATTTTAGTTTTAATTTTTATATTATATTTAATTATAATAATTTTGATAAAGAAAAAAATTAATATTTTAAACAATAATTTAAATAATTTTTTTTGTTATACTGTTATACGTGATGGAAAAAAAATAAAAGTAGATAAAAGTAATATTGTTGTTGGTGATATAATAATATTTAGTGAGTTTGACGAAATTTGTGTAGACGCTATTATATTAGAATCAGATTCTCTTGTTGTTGATGAATCAATATATAATAAGAAAAGGTATGTTGTCGAAAAAAATTGTTCATATGTACATTCTACATCTAACTTAAGAAGCAATTATGTATATACAAAAAGCGTTGTTTTAAATGGTAGCGCAATATGTAAGGTAATAGGAACAGGATATAATACAGAATATGCAAAAATAGTATTAAATGATAATATTGATTTTAGAAATAAATTTAAAAATAATAAATTCTATTATATATATTTATTTTATAATGTTTTAAATTTAATTTTGTTTCTTTTAGCTCTATTTTTAAATAATTCAAATTTTTTATCAATTTCTTTCGCACTTTTAACAAATTTTACTTTTTTATTAGTGTATTATTTTATCAAAAAAACACTATATTGTGTATCTAAAAATGGATTGTATATATCAAATTATAAAAATCTATATGATATATATATAGCTAAAAATATTTTTATAAATAATTATGAAATAAATTTGCAAAAAAAAGAAATAACTGACATTAAACCAAATAATATAGATAAAAACGAACTATTAAAGCACCTATTTTTATCATGTAAAGATAAATACTTAAAAAATACACTTGGGAATATAAACATTGATGAATATAATTTAGTTGATACTTATTATGTAAATAGATTAAATTATAGTATATATAAAAAGGGTGAACAGTTACTTTTGTTTGTTAGTGGAAATCTTGAATCGTTATTTGATATATGTGATTTAGACTTAGATTTTAAATATATGTTAAATGAAGAATATAAAAAGAACTATGAAAATGGAATAAACTCAATATTTGTTGGACATAATGTTATCCACAGTATTGTGGATAACCCTCTTGAGTATAAAGTAGTATACGATGGTTATATTTCATATAAAAATTATATTGATAATAATATAATTGATAACTTAAATTATTTGAATAATAATTTTAATACATATTTTTATATGAATGATACAAAACATTATATAAAAAAGTATTTTAGTAAATTTAATAATATTAACAATAAATATGTTATAAATAAAAAAGAATTTTATTCTATTGCTGAAGAAGATGTATATAATAATTTAAAAGATATTAATTTATATTCTAATTTTGATAATTGTTCGATACATTCAATGGCTAAAAAATTTGATAAATCAATTATATTTAATAATAAAAATAAATATTATATTAAGAATAATAATATTAATTCACTTGTTAGTGGATATAAAACTATTAAAAGGTATCATAAATGTATTAAATATTTAATCATCATAAATATAATAATATTATTAGTTATTTTATTTATATCATTCATATTTAACTATATTTATATAATTATTTTTAAATTTATAATATTTATATTTAATATAGTATACTTTAATAATATAAATAAAAAATTAACAAAGTAAATTTATATTTATTTTGTTAATTTTGTATATACATCTTTAATATCTAATAGTTTATCTTTATTAAATATGTTTTTCCATCCATCATTGTTATATCTTGGTATAGCATGCATGTGATAATGTTTTACTTCTTGGGCAATTCCATTATTTTGTGTAAAAGTAATTCCATCGGCTCCTAATTTTTCACGTGTTAAATCACTAAGTATTCTTTCTACTTTTGTAATATGTGACATAATATCGTTTGGTATATCCATAATATCAGTATAGTGATTGCGCGGAACAATTAACATATGTCCATTTGTACATGGGTTTAAATCTAAGAACACTTTAACAATATCATCTTCATATACAGTACTACTAGGTATTTCATTATTAATTATTTTACAAAAAACACACATAAATATCCCTCCATATTTATAATAAACTAAAAAGAAAATACTAGTCAAGTATTTTCGCGTGAATAAAATCAAATATCACTATTATTATGACTATAAAAACAAAAAAATATTCGTTTACATTTTAAAAATAATATGATATAATAGTTGTATTTATTGAGGATATGTATTACTGAATTATTAAAAAAATATGATATAACGAAGCCTGAAAAAAATTTTCGTAAAGATATTTGTATGCAAGGTGTAGCCGTATCAAAAAAAGATATAAAACAAGTTGAAAGACATGATTATTTAGACGGTCGTAAACGATTTACTTATAATGTAAACGATAATAGATATTATTATTATGCTGAAACAGTTAAACTAGATGTTGTAGATAAATATATACAGAATGCGTATTGTTCATGTCCCTATTTTAATTATTATGGAGAATGTAAACATTTACTAGGTGTTTTAATTAATGAAAAAGAAGAACTTATAAAAAATTATACTAAAGAAGAGATTATTGAAAGAAATAATATGGCGTTTTTAAATTCAATGAGTAGCATCAGCAAAACACCTCTAACTAAAAAACAATTGTTTCTTAATGTTATTATGGACTTGGATTCTTCAAATGGAATGGCCTTAAAATTAAAAATATCTGATGGTAAACATTCTTATTCTTTAAATGCAAAATTTAGAAATTTTATTAATGTTTATAACGAAGGAAATGGTGTAATAAACTTTGGTAAAAATCTTGAGTATAATCCCGAAATTCACTATTTCGATTCTGAAGACGTTAAACTAATTAGTTTATTAGAAAGTATAATCAATAGTGGAGATATTTATGGTAGTACTATATATATTAGAAAAAATAAATATAATAGTTTTATGAATTTAATAAAAAATAGAGCGTTTTCTTATGTTTATGATGGTAAGATACACAATGTTGATAAAATACGTACTGATTTTAAACTTAATATAAATATAAGTAAAGACAATAATAAATATTATATTAAAAACGATTTCCCAAATTATATGATTTTGTTTTCTAATTATAAATACTTGTTTTCAATTGAAGAAAATAAAGTATATGAAATTAATAATCATCAAATGAATTATATTAATTTAATTTCTAATTTAGATACTAGCTTATTAGTTTTTAACAATCTTGAATTTGATGTATTTAAAAATGAATTGTTGCCAATTATTAAAGATGATGTTGTTATTGATGATAGTTTAAAAGACGAGATTAAGATCACTAAACCTATTGAAAAAGTTTGTTTAGATCTTGTTAATAATAATTTAGAATGTGTATTAAAGTTTATGTATGATGATACTGAAACAAATTATTTTAATAAGAGAAGAATAAATAATATATTAAGAGATATAAAATATGAAAATGAAGTATTATCTAATTTAATAAAATATGGTTTTATTGTAGATAAAAGTAAGAAAAGTATTAGTATTGATGGTATTGATAATGTCGTTGAATTTATATCTGAAAAACTAGAAAAGCTTATGAAAGATTATAATGTTTACGCAACAGATAGACTTAAAAATGTGGAAATTAAAAGAAAAATTTCTGCACATTCTAGTTTTAGTATAGGAAAAGATAATATAATGAATTATACTTTTAGTATGGAAGGTATACCTAATAAGGAGCTTGTAAATATTTTAGAAAGTTTAAATCAAAAGAAAAAATATCATAAACTTAAAAATGGAAATATCATTGATTTAGAAAGTACTAAAGATGAATTAGAAAGCTTGGAAGAATTTGTTGATGAATTAGATTTAACAAATGCTGAAATTAGTAAGGGTGAAGGAATACTACCTAAATATAAAGCAATATATATTGATAGTTTAAAAAATAATAATTGTGAATTTATAGAAACAGATAATCTATTTAATAAATTAATAAATAAATTTAATAAATATAAAAATAGTGAATTAAGCCTAAATGATGAAGAGTTAAATATATTAAGGGATTATCAAAAGGTAGGAGTAAAGTGGCTCAAAAACATTCATGAATGTGGATTTGGTGGTATACTTGCTGATGAGATGGGATTAGGTAAAAGTATACAAACATTATATTTCATTTTAGAACAAATAAGAAAAAATCCTAAGTTTAAAGTTTTAATCGTTGTTCCAACTGCATTATTATATAACTGGGAAAACGAAATATTAAAATTTGCATCAGAATTAAAATATGTATTAATTTGTGGAAATAAAAATGAAAGACATAAACTATTAGAAAATAATATAGATACAAATATTATTATTACTACTTATGGTTTATTAAGAGAAGATCATGAATATTATGATGATAAACATTTTGATGTATGTATTATTGATGAGGCACAAAATATTAAAAATGTTAAAGCGGGAATTACAAAAGTAGTTAAATCGATCAATGCTGATACTAAATTTGCTTTAACTGGGACTCCATTAGAAAATTCAGTTATAGAATTGTGGAGTATATTTGATTATATTATGCCTGGATATTTATCTAATTTTCACAAATTTTCTAAAAATTACAATGTTACAGATTTTGAAGAAGAATCTATGAATAAATTAAATAGATTAAACAAGCAAATATCTTCGTTTATATTAAGAAGATTAAAAAAAGATGTTATAAAAGATTTACCTAAAAAAATAGAAAACAATATATATATTGAACTTAATCCTCATCAAAAAAGTTTGTATGCACTAGAATTGGAAAGAGTAAGAAAAAAGATGGAAGAAATATTAAGTGAACAAGGTAATAATGCAGGTAAATTCTTAATTTTCCCACTATTAACTAAACTAAGACAAATATGCATAGATCCTTCTTTATATCTTGAAGATTACGAATATGGAAGTAGTAAGATGGATAACTTAATTAAAGTTGTTAAAGAAATTTGCTCAAATAATCATAAAATATTACTTTTCAGTAATTTTAAAACAGCAATTGATAGAGTTAAAAAATTATTTGATGAAGAGCATATAACAAGTTATGTTATAAATGGATCAGTAAGTAGTAAAAAAAGACAAGAATTAGTAGATAAATTCAATAGTGACGATACCAATGTATTTTTACTTACACTTGGTGCAGGTGGTACAGGGCTTAACTTAACTGGTGCTGATGTAGTAATACATTTGGATATGTGGTGGAATCCACAAATCGAAAATCAAGCAACTGATAGAGCACACAGAATTGGACAAAAAAAAGTTGTAGAAGTTATAAAATTTGTATCTAAAGGTACAATTGAAGAACGTATACTTGAGTTGCAAAACAAAAAGCGCAAATTAAGTGACAAAATAATCGAAGGAAAAGATAGAGATAAAAATCTTGTATCTAAACTAACAATAGACGATATCAAAAATTTATT
>CALVSV010000091.1 GCA_944359595.1 uncultured Bacilli bacterium | reverse complement strand
ATTATTAACATTTTTCATTTTTTTTAAAAATATTGTTGACTTTTAATAGTTAGTCACCTACTTTTTTAATTTTAACAATTCTTCTTTAATTAAATCCATAGCTATTTTAGGATTTGCTTTTCCCCTTGTTTTTTTCATAACTTGACCAACAAAATAATCTACTGTTCTACCTCTATTTGGATCATAATCTAGTGCAAGTTCCATATTTTCATTTATTACTTCTTTAATTATATTTAATATTTCGTTTGTATCAGTAATTTGTTCCATATTATTTTCTTTTATAATAGTTTTAGGATTTTTCCCTTCTTCAATACATTTATAAAATATATCTTTTGCTTGTTTAGTAGAAATAGTACCTTTATTAATATAATTTATTAATTCTACTAAATCACCAGTTTTAAAAGTACATTCATTAATACTAATTTCTTCTTTATTTACATAACCTAATATACGTGTATTAATCCAATTAGCAGCTGTATTAGGATCTATATTTTTACTTATAACTTCTTCAAAATATAGGGCTGTATCCAAATTTTTTGTTAAAACTGTAGCATTATATAAAGATAGTGAATATTCTTTCATATATTTTTGTATTCTATCAAATTGTAATAATGGAATTTTTTTATTTATAGTATCTACTAATTCATTTGTAATTTTAAATGGTGGAATATTAGGTTCAACATAATATTTATAATCAACGCCTTCAACCTTTTCACGCATTTTATAAGTTTTTCCTGTAGTATCATCGTATCGTCTTGTTTCCATAGATATTACTCCACCTTGTTCTAATATTTCACTTTGTCTTTTAATTTCATAAATGATTGCATCTTTAACATTACTAAATGAATTAATGTTCTTCATTTCTACTTTTGTTCCCATTTTTTTCGAAGCTTTTGGCGCCAATGATATATTAACATCGCATCTCATCTGCCCCCTATCAGTTCTAGCCTCACTTATACCAGTATATAGAAATATTCTTCTAAGAGAATCTAAGAATGCTAAAGCTTCATCAGCAGAATGAATACAAGGTTCAGTTACTGTTTCTAATAATGGAACACTACATCTATTATAATCTATTAATGAATATGTATCATAATGATCAAGACTTGCAGTATCTTCTTCTAAATGTATATCATGTATATAAATTCTTTTTACTTCATCACCAACATAAGTATCTATATATCCATCAATACCAACTGGTTCAGTATTTTGAGTAATTTGATATCCCTTAGGTAAATCTGGATAATAATAATTTTTTCTATCAAAATACATATATTTCGGTAATTTACAATTTAACGCTAAAGCCATCATAATCGCTTTATTAATAGCTTCTTTATTAGCAATAGGTAAAATACCTGGGAATCCCATATCCACTTCACTTATATTTTCATTTGGGGTTTCATTGTAATTATTTGGAGATGATGAAAACATCTTAGTTTTAGTCTTTACTTCACAATGAACTTCTAAACCTATTGTAACTTCATATTTATCATTCATGATCATTACCTCCTGCTATTTGTCCTTTATAATTCATAGTATTTTCAATAGCATATGCTATATTAAGTAGTTCTAAATCTTTTTTAATACCACTAGTTATATTTAACCCAATAGGCATATTATCAACAAAACCACAAGGAATAGTGATACTTGGGAATCCACCAAAATTTGCGATTGCCATATGATTTTCTAAAAGTAAATATCTATCTGATAATTTATCTATAACTTCTTCCATAAATTTAGGAGCTATACTACCAGTAGCAGGAAGTATCATACCATCATATTTACTAAATAGTTCAGTCATTTTATCAACAATTAACCTTCTAACTCTTCCTGCATTTAAAAACAATCTTTCTTGGTTTTCTTTTTGTAATATATAACTACCTAATACAAATCTTCTTTTAATTAATTCGGAAAAGCCTTTCGTTCTAGTGTTGAACATTACTTCATCAACTGATGCTCCCTTTTGTCTTGAACCAAAAATTATTCCAGTAAGATTAGAATTATTACTTGTTGCTTCAGCACATGATATAGTTATATATGTTGGAAAAATTGCTTTAAGTAAATCTTTATTTATACTTATCTTTTCAACTTTCATACCTAAATTTTCACAATTTTTAATAATGTTATTAAAATTATCTAATATTTGTTCTAATTCATTATCCATTGTATCTTCATAGTTATTTTTATCTACAATTTCTTCAATATAAAATAATTTTTTCCCACTAACATTACCATCTATATGTTCACTATATTTAATATTATCATCTGGTAATGATGTCATATCTTTTTCATCTTGCCCTTTAATAGCATCTATAACATACGCAACATCTTTAACGTATCTAGTAAAACAACCAACATGATCCATACTTGATGCAAAAGCAAAAAGTCCATATCTACTTATTAACCCATATGTTGGTTTAAATCCAACAACTCCTCCGTATGCTGCAGGTTTTCTAATCGAATCTCCTGTATCACTACCTATTGAAAATGGAACAATACCACTTGCAACTGCTGATGCACTACCTGCTGATGATCCACCTATTAAACGATTTTTATCCCACGGATTTTTAACCGCTCCAGTATGACCAGTAGTACCAGTTCCTCCCATTGCCAACTCATCAAGAACTGTTTTTCCTATCATAATCGCTCCATTTTTATACAGTTTATTTACTGTTGTAGCATTAAAAAATGGAACATAATCTTTTAAAATATTAGATGAAGCAGTTGATAATATTCCCTTGGTAGAAAAATTATCTTTAATAGCATAAGGAATTCCTTTTAATGGATTATTCTTTATTCCATTTAAATTATCTAATTGATTTTTAGCGTTTTCCTCAGTAATTGTAACAAAAGAGTTGAACATGTCTTGACATTTATGTGCTCTATCAAAACTTTCTTTAACTAATTCATCTGTAGTTATATCTCCATTTTTTAGTGCATTACTAATTTCTTCTATACTTTTATCTAAATAACTCATTATTCCACCACCTTAGGCACTTTTATTTCTCTACCCTTAATATCTTTTGCATTACTTAATGCATCCATATAATCAATTGTACGTATTTCTTCATCATCACGTAACACAGAATTCATTTCATACGGGAAAGTCAATGGTTTAACATTACTTATACCATCCATATTAGCGACTAATTCCATCTGTTTTTCAATAATATCAAATTCTTTTAATAAAGTATCATATTCACAGTCCTTCATATCAAACATCAACTTATTAGCATATTCTTTTAATTTTTCTTTAGTAACCATTAATATTCCTCCTTAAAATTCACAATTATTTGGTGTTCTAGGATAAGGTATTACATCTCTAATATTTTCAACTCCTGTTAAATATATTAATAATCTTTCAAATCCCATTCCAAATCCAGAATGTATACACCCTCCATATTTTCTTAAATTAATGTACCAATCAAGTCCTTCATCACTCATATTCATATCTTTCATTCTATTTACTAATTTATTATAGTCTTCTTCTCTTTGACTACCACCCATTAATTCTCCGCAGCCTGGGACAATTAGATCTACTGCCGCAACAGTTTTATCATCATCATTTACTTTCATATAAAACGCTTTAATATCTTTTGGCCAGTCAGTAATAAATACCGGTGCCTTAAAATGTTTTTCAGTCAAATATTTTTCATGTTCTTTTGCGATATCTTCACCATATTCTGGAGTAAATTCAAACTTTTCATCTGCCTTCTTTAATATATTAATCGCTTCTTTATGAGTGATTTTAACAAATTGATTATTAAGTAAAATATTTAATTTATCAATCAGCCCATTTTCAACAAACTTATCTAAAAATTCAAATTCATCTTTAGCGTTATCCATAGTATATTTAACAATATATTTAAGCATATCTTC
>CALVSV010000090.1 GCA_944359595.1 uncultured Bacilli bacterium | reverse complement strand
TCTTCTTGAGAAAGTCTAATATAAATACCCGCATTATAATTCATATTTGTTAAGTAACTATAATTCACTTTATACCTCCTCATCTTATAGCACTTAACTTTCTTCGAGACAAGTGCATCATACCATAATAAATAAAAATAAGCAAATCATCAGAACTATTTTTCTTCTTTAATTTGCTTTAATAAATAATTAATTATTAATTCTTTAAATATTTCTTTTTTATCTTCTTTCATAGTTAAATTTATGTTGTTTAATAATTGATTATTCATCTGTATCACCTGTAATTGATTTGATAAGTTCTTCCATTTCTGCTTGTTCTTTTGGAGTTGTTGGTGTATTTTCCATTCTTTTGCCATTCCATGTTTCTACTCCATCATAATCTACACCAATAACTGGACCAGTAGAACTTTCAAAATCATACCCTTCTATTCTTGTTACTGTTACATAATTATGTATTTTTTTATTTTTATCCGAATATGAATTAAGGTAACCTTTTATATAAACTTTTTTACCAATTAAAAAAAGACCTTTATTATTTTCATAAAGATCTTTATAAACTCTTAAACTTGCATAAACTATATTACCATTTTCATTAGAAGAATACTTTTTACAAGTAAGTCCTATCGTAATATATCTATTATTAATTAAAATATTATTAATATCACCAGATAATAATACCTGATTATATGTCATTTTTAAAACCTCCTGTCTAAATTATATATATAATTTTTTATATATTATTTTTCTTTTACTTTATTTTATATATATGCAATATAGTTCATGACTATAATGCATATAATTGCATACTAACTAGAATCAATTTTCATATCTTCTATATAAATTCTTCTTTGTGTTAAATCATTATTTTTAACTCTTTCTATTCTTATATAACCTTTATTTTCTAACCTTTTTAATGAATAATTAATTGTTCTTATCTTAACAAATGATAAAATGGATAAAACTTTATTAGTCGCAAAACAATAACCATTTAATCTACTTAAATTATAAATATTTCCAAATAAAAAACAGTCTGATTTAGTCAAACTGCTATCTTCCATTAATTTTCTAGGAATGATTATAAAATTTTTAATAATAATTACTCTCCTTAAATTTTAAAATATTGTTTGCAATATCAAATCCATTTAATTTTGAATCAAATGATACCATTGTTATTTTTTTATTAAAATAAGTTTCATTATCATATCTTATAAATAATTCTCTAATAATATCTAATTTATCATTAAAAGATAGATTTTCAAATTTATATATGATTATTTTTTCTTCTTCTGTATATACTAATCCTACAACATTACTTTCGATATACATAACTTTATTATTTTTATTCATTATGTTATAAACTGAAATCAAATATTGCATAATTATCTCACAATAATTATCATTTAACCCTATATAAGAAAATTTTAATATTTTTAAATCATCATTTAGTAGTAAATCAGGATTAACTTCATTTCTATCATTTATTTGATTATTATTGATTAGATTAAATATATAAATAAGAATTTTTAATTTACTTTCATCACTTAATTTCTCTATATAAGAGAATAATTTAATTACATTATCATTTGTATTTCTTATATACATTATTATCTCTCCTTTCATCTTGGTAAACTATTTTCTATTTCATCTATCATCTTAGCTAATAGTTTTTCACTTATTAATTCTTCATCAAAGTCAATGTCATATTCAAATTGCATCTTTTGAAAAAAATTGCTAACTGATCTTGTATAGGGAAAACTATGTGCTTTTTCTTGTATATCACATTCTGAAATTAATCTAATATTTTTCATTAAGTAATCCATTAAATCAATATTTACAATAAATGTCTCTTTCATTTGTATTCCTCCTTTCATTGATGAAATAAATCCATTTTAAAGCTAGATATTTTAAATACACATAATTGATTATGATTAATACTAATGCCTTAAATATGGGCATTTAAGCACTTATAAATTCAAATTTATTTCGTTCCATTTATCACTTAAAAAAATAAAATTTGCAAGTACTTTTCAAATATTTTTTAAAATTATGAGTAGCCACTTTTACAGTTTTTTAGTCTTTTTTAGGTAAAAATTGTTACATTTTTTTAATGGGCATAAGGAGAATGCCACCACTTTTTGATTTTACCCTTATAAATAAAAGCTAAAATTAGGTGGCACAACTATTTTTGCACTTGCAAAAATGACTACTTTTCATATCATAAGTGGCTACTCATAATGAATATTTCCTTTTATTGCAACAAAAAAAGTGGCTACTAGTTTTATAAAAAGTGCCCACTTCGTTAAAAACATCAAAAAAAATGTGCTTCCTCATGTTTTGATTTTTTATTCACCTTCTTTCAATATAAAAAGAGAAGAACTTAATTCTTCTCCACATAATTATTCATATTTAATCATATCACTTGTTTTAGTATAAATTAAAACCACTTTTGTACTAAAAAAACAAAAAAACTTTTAAAAACAAAAGTATTTTTAATAATTATTCGTTTTACTCTTTAAATGTACGCAAAAAACAATTTTAAAATTTTCTTCTTTTTTACCAAGTTTTTAATTATATTTTTCACGTATTTTATTATATTATACCACTTGACAATAATAAAGCAAGTCTATTTCATGTACAATTCATGTCATATCATGCCCAATTTGTGACATAAAAAAAATATACAAGTTTTCTTCACAGTTCTTGCATATTCTACTATATTATATGCCTTGACAATATGAAGTCAAGGCAAATTCAATCCGTTTTTAGTACGAATTGCTCCGTTTTTGATACGATTTGAATTTTTATTTTAAAAATAGATTAAAATTCTTTACATTAAAATCGAACTTTCTTTTTATAAATTCTTCCATATAATCGAAATCAACATTTCCATCAGCATCTACAGGTAACTTAACTACTAGTTCCAATGCATTATCTCTGGTAAATTTATTTACATAATCAAATTGTGCTAAATGTGCAGCTTTTTTAAAAACTGTAAGAAAGAACAACATACTATATTTATTCCATTTTTTAGGTTCTTTAGGATAAACGCCTTGTACATGTGAATATCCAATGAAATCTTTTTCTTGATAAAAGATCGCATCACATGAAGTTGTATCACTAAAAGTTATTATTCCACCATTTTCAGTACTAGGTTTGTTTATATAACCACCTATACCATTATTATAACTAGAATTAACTATAACAGGTATATTACCATTTTCCTCAAATAATTTACTGTTGGTCAAGTTATAGTGTGATGTTGGGTGAATATCAAAAAATTCACTTATTTTAAATTCTTTCCAATTATTAGTATTAATACTATTTCTTTTAACCTTACTTATTCTCAATAATTGTTTCATTTTTTTATTATAAAAATCTGTTTTTTTCAAAATATAATTATCCATTAATTTATAATTAATTTTGCCATCAGATGTTACAGGTAATTTAAAAGAAAAATCTGTTTTAATATGAGGGTTTAATTCATCAAGAAAAGCTTTGTAATGTAGTTGACTTTCCTTAAATATTATATTTGCAATAAACTGTTTTGAATAAAATGATAAATCATTTTTAGGTATTAAAACAACTACATTTTGACTAGTATAAAAATCTTCTGGTTGTACAAAACATGAGCCTAAATATGCCCCACCTAATGCTAGTGTTAAATTACCCTTTTTATATGGTATTAAACCTTCTATTTCATCTACTTTAGATGTTATCCCATTATTAATTCCTGAACGACCTACAAAATTTATTTTAGGATTATCTGTCTTCATTTTTATTTTATCTAATTTTGTACCAGAATCTATTTCAAAAATATCATATAAATGAAAAGTACCCCATTTTGAAATATCAATCTTGTCCATTTTTATCACCCTTATTAATTTTTATATCAAAATTATTTAAGTCTTCCACAATCATACTAGAGTAAAGAACTGTATCCAATAATTCTTCTACAAAATCTTTATTATCTATCTTATTTTCAAATAAAATATAGTCCAAAATTGTTTTATTAAAATCTTCTTCGGTAATTTCAAATGGCTTTTTAGGTACTTGATAACTCAAATGTTCTGTTGGTTTTATCCATTGGATTGTTTCATTACCACTTTGTTTGTTTATTACATCAACAAAATAGTCTTCAATTTCTTTCCATTTATCTTTTATATCTTGTCTTCCTTGATTCTTTACAGTTTCCAATCCATCTTCTTCAATATAACATGTAAATATTTCTTTATTAGACTGTGGAACACCAGTTTCAAATATAAATACCGATGTAGTAACGCCTTCAAAGAATACTTTTTCTGGAAGTTTTACTATCTTTTTTAAAGTATGGTGACTTAATATTCTATTAACCAATGTTTTGCTTGATTTTTCTAATTTTTTATCTGGTAAGATAAATGCACATTTTGTATTTGAAGGAACACTATCAAGGACATTTTCTACTATATTCATACAACCGTATTTTGTTTCAAATGGTGGATTCATTAATACTTTTGTAATTGGTTTATCTTTAATCCAATCACTTGCAATTTTTGTTTTTGAATCAAGTTGTTCAAGATTTGTTTTACCATCTTTATGAATTAACATATTTGCACATGCTAATGCAAATATTTCTCTATCAAATTCTATTCCATATAATTGAACTGATTTGATTTTTTTTGCTTTATCAGTATTTATTCCTCCTGCTTCCTTCATCATATTACACATTGCCTTTACCAAAAAAGCACCTGATCCACAAGCTGCATCTATAAAAACGCTGTCTTTGAAAAAAAAAAAAAAAGCCTTCTCCGGCACATAAG
>CALVSV010000089.1 GCA_944359595.1 uncultured Bacilli bacterium | reverse complement strand
TGATGTACATAGTAAACATCTTTAGGTTCTTCTTTTGATATTTTTACTTTCTTTGCATTTTTCCAAATATTAAATATGTTATTATATTTAGAATTTTCTATAATACTAATTACATCACTTTCTTTTAATTCATATAAATCTTTTTTAGATATTTTTCTTTCATTACTTAATCTTTTTAAAATATCTGCCAGTAACTGCATAGAATATCTAGTTCTATCTTCACGATATATAATGGATAATCTGCTTGTAACTTTTACAAAATCCATAGCTATTTTTTTAGTTTTAAAACCGAGCTCTATTTCATTTTTTTCATTTGATTGAATCTCTATATCATCATAAATTTCTTTAATACTTTCGAAATCTAACAATTTGTATACAAACAAAGCATTTGAAAGAGAATATTCTAATCTGTCAGCAGATAGTTTTGGAGTATCATTATCTGCAATTGGATATAAATGATAATTGTCCACTTCTTCTATATTAATTTTATCTCTTTTTAATAAGGTCATAATTTCCTTAGAATTTTTGATTATTTCTGTAGTTAAATCTTCTGTTGATTCTTGTGTCATATAATCTCCATTTAAAAAATCTACACAATGCTTAAATATGGGTGTGGCTATATCATGAAATAACCCAGATAAAGTCTGTTTTTTATCATGAGTAAAATGCCAAATAATTAGAGCAACTGCTACAGAATGATCTAAACTTGAAAAGAAAAAATCACTTTTAAATAAATCAGAATATATAGTACCATTAGTAACACTGATATATTGTTGTGTTAATAATTCTTTCGTATCTATATATTCGTTTAACCATTCCGGGAAATTAGGCTCTAAAATTTTAAAATAATCTTTTAATTCCTTACTTACTTTACTATAATAAATAGCCATTTATATCATATCCCTTATTAAATTTTATAATAATTATTTTCTTTTATGATTTCTCATTTCTTCTACTCTTTCGAATTCATATTCTAAAGCAGATTTTTCAATATTTTTTCTAGCCTTTTTCATTTCTTCTATTCTTTTTATTTCTATTTTCATTGCTTCTTCTTTTAATTTTTGTAATTCTTCTTTATTCATATTTAAGTCCTTTCTATTTTTATACAATTCTATATAATAACATAACAAATATTAAATAATTTTTTCTAATACTATTTATAAGTCTACTATTTTCTTTTAATCCAATATATTTATATAATGATAATGGGTGTAATAAAACATCTAATGATACAATTTTATCTATTGTAGTAATAATAATACCTTCAACATATTTTGGTGGAACAATATTTAATGGGAACATATGTCTTTTAATAGAATTTATTATAATTTTATTCATGTATTGCGGATATATTTTTTGTGCATTAATGCTTGCTTCATTAGCATGTGTAAATCCATGTTGTTTAAAAAATGGTTTTTTTTCTTTATTATTTTGCCATGGTTTATCGTAAAAATCATGTAATAAACCTGCAATTGCACAATTCTTATAATTAGCATGTATTTTTTTAGCAAGAGCATAAGAATAGTATGATACTTTTAAAGAATGAACATATACCGAATCATTATGATGTTTAAATGATTTTCTTTTTTGAAATTCATTGCTTTCTAATATATCTTTAACAATATTATAATATTCTTTATTTTTTAATATATTATCCATTTTTATTCTCCCTACAAAACAGTTATTTTATCAACTATAATTTGAATTTTATCATTTCTTACCTCAACTTTACCATACACATCTATTATAGCATTTATCTCTAAATTTGTATACTTTTCATAAGTTTTTGGAAACAAAGTTAAATCTACACTATCATATTCATCTATACATTTAATAAATGCCATTTTATCTTTTTTCTTTGTTTCTATTTCATGTATATCATCTATAATAAGTTTAATATTAATATTTTTAGATATATATTTTTTTAACATAGTAGTATTTATATCAGATTTAGACTTATATTTATCTAACGGATGTGAATTTAAATAAAATCCAAATGTGGCGAATTCATGTTCTAATATTTCCTCATCGCTATATTCATCATATAATATTAATTTAGGTTTGTCAATATCATCATCTTCTAAATCATATGTTAAATCTACATAATCTATAATACTATCTAAATTATTTATAAGTGTTTTTTTATTTATTTTAAATATATCAAAGCAAGATGCATATATCATACTCTCAATAACTTCTCTATTTACAGTTTTAGAATAACATTTTTTCATAAAATCATAGAAATCTTTAAAGCCTTCCTCTCTTTTTTCTACAATTTCATGTGATACAACATTTCCAACATTACCTATTAAAGTAAGTGGTAATACAATTGAATTATCATAAGCTATATATTTATCAGTACTCAAATTTATATTTGGTGATATAATCTTAATCTTATTAATTTTAGCTTCCATAATATATTCTTTAGTCTTAATAATACTACCCACTACACTATTTAATAAATTAGTTATAAAAAACGATGGATAATGCGCTTTTAAATAAGCCATTTGATAAGAAATATAAGAATAAGCAACAGAATGAGATTTATTAAATCCGTAATTTGCAAATTTTTCTATCATATTATATATCTTTTTAGCAATATCAGAACTATATCCATTTTTAATCGCTCCATCTATAAATTTTTTTTCTTCACTTTTTATAATATCTATTTTTTTCTTACTTATAGCTCTTCTTAATATATCTGCTTCACCTAATGATAGATTAGCAAAAATTTGGGCTATTTGCATTATTTGTTCTTGATATATTATTATACCATAAGTATCTTTTAAAATAGGTTCTAAGTTTTCATCTATATAACTAACCTTTTCTTCTTTATGTTTTCTTTTTATATAAGTTGGAATAAAATCCATAGGTCCAGGTCTAAAAAGCGCGATAGAAGCAACAATATCATCAAATGAAGTAACTTTTAAGCTTCTTAAAAAATTTTTTATTCCCTCACCTTCAAACTGAAATATACCAAGAGTATTTACACTATAAAATACATATAAAGTCTTTTTATCATTAAGTGGTAAATTATTTAAATCTAATTTAATATTATGTTTATTTTCTACATCATGTTTTACATCACTAATAATAGTTAAATTTTTAAGTCCTAGAAAATCCATCTTCAATAATCCTAAATCTTCTAAATACTGCATAGTATAACCAGTTAAATATGAATCATTATTTTTTACTAATGGTATAACTTCATCTAAATCAGTACCAGATATTACAACTCCCGCAGCATGAATACTAGAATGTCTTTTGATACCTTCTAAATGTATTGCAATATCATATAACTTTTTTAATTCATTATTTTGATCTACTATATTTTTAAACATATTATTATTTTCATATTCTTTTTTTAAAGTAGTTTTATCGGACATATTTTTAGTTAATCTATCAACTAATTTTAAACTTATATTTAATGTTCTAGCAACATCTCTTATTACTGCTTTAGCTGATAATGTACCATATGTTATTATATTAGCGCATCTTTTAATTCCATATTTATCTTTAACATAGTTTATAACATCATCTCTTTTATCAAATTGAAAATCAGTATCTATATCTGGCATTGTAACACGTTCACTATTCAAAAATCTTTCAAACAATAAATTATATTTAAGGGGATCTATCTCTGTAATACCAAGAGTATATGCAACTAAACTTCCAGCAGCAGATCCACGTCCTGGACCAACCATTATATCATGTGTTTTAGCAAACCTTATAAAATCATACACTATTAAAAAATAATTACAAAATCCCATATTATCAATAGTTTCTAACTCATAATTTAATCTATCTATATACTTATCATTAACATTGCCTTTAAGTCGTTTAGATAACCCTTTAAAACATAAATTTTTTAAAAATTCTTTTTCATCTTTATTAGTATATTTAGGCAAATTAGGTTTTTTAATAGTTTCAAAAACAATATCACATAATTTAACTATCTCATTAGTATTAGTATTAGATGTTATTTTACTTACTTCATCATAATCTAATAAATAATTATTATTATATTTAATATTATTATAATTATCTATAGTTAAACCATCACGAATCATATTAACATATTTTAAATATTTACTATCTTCTTTATTAAGTACTAATACTTTATTTATAAATACTATATTTTTAACTTTTTTTAATTCATTATATTCTTGAATATTAGAATATCCAACATATATATCTTTAAATATTTTAGTTAAAGTTTTATAATAAAAACTACTAGATCGTGGTACGATACACACTATATCACTTTTATATTTTATTAGATCTTTACCAGTTATAATTTTTTCATTTTGTATATTATTTAATTTAATTAAATTTTTATATCCATTAATATTTTTTGCATACAACAAAATAATTCTATCAGTATTATCTTTATCTTTTAATAATACTTCTAATCCAATTATTGGCTTTATATGATTTTTAATACATTCTATATAAAAATCCATTGTTCCATTTAAATTATTATTACAAATACCAATACTAGAAATATTATATTCTAATGCTTTTTCAATCAAGTTTTTAACAGTAATAATATTAGTTAAAAGTTCATAATCTGTTTTAACATAAAGTGGTGTATACATTTTAAAGACCTCCGCATTTTTTACCTATAATAAGTATAACATACGAAAGTCTTTAATATCAATTAAACTTTAATAATTTATTCATCTTTATTTTGATAAACTTTATCAAGTACTGCATTAATCATCTTTACAACGTCATCATCAGAATATTTTTTAGCTAATTCTATAGCTTCATTAATACATACAACATCAGGTGTATCAGTATATAACAATTCATATTCAGACAAAGTAATTATTGCTTGATCTAACTTAGATAATCTAGTCATATCCCAATTATTCAAATATTTATTAGCCATAGAAAATAATTCATCTTTTTTATTTAACACACCATTAACCATATCACACACAAATTCATTTTTAATATTTACATTATCATTAATAATATTATCTACATTATAATTAATATTATTATCTTGATACATATAAATTTGATATAAAATAGTTATAATCTTTTCTCTTGCTTGATTTCTACTTAATTTCATCCTTACAACCTCCATAATTTTTTATAAACTGTTTCTTATATTCTATAAAATTATCATTTTTAATAGATTTTCTTATATCTTCAGTAAGTTTAATTAAAAATCTAATATTATGTATAGATAATAATCTACCAGCTAAAACTTCTTTAGATACTAATAAATGTCTTATATAAGCTTTAGTATAGTTCCTACATGTATAACAATCACATTCACTATCTATTGAAGTAAAATCACGTTCATATTTTTTATTTCTTAAATTTATTTTACCATATTTAGTAAAAGCATTACCATGTCTAGCAATTCTTGTAGGTAAAACACAATCAAATATATCTATACCTCTTTCAACACCTTCTAAAATATCTATTGGTTCACCTACACCCATCAAATATCGTATCTTATTTTCTGGTAAATATGGTATAGAATAATCTATTGCTTTATACATATCTTCTTTTGATTCACCATCATTAGCTACTCCACCTACTGCATAGCCATCAAAATCCATCTCTACTGTTTTTGTTGCAGAAAGTTTTCTTAAGTCTTCATAAGCTCCACCTTGAACAATACCAAATAAAGCTTGATTAGGATTATTGTGTACCATCTTACCTCTTTTAGCCCAGCGCAATGTTCTTTCTACACTATTTTTTAAATAGTTATAGTCTGCACTAGCTGGAGGGCACTCATCAAAACTCATAGCTATGTCGCTATCTAAATTATTTTGTATTTGTATAGATTTTTCAGGAGTTAAAAATAAGTTACTACCATCTATATGGCTTTTAAAATGAACACCATCTTCTGTTATATCTTTCTTTTTGTTTTTTGCAAGCGAAAAAACTTGAAATCCACCACTATCAGTTAATATCGGACCATCATAATTCATAAATTTATGTAATCCACCCGCTTCTTTTATTATACCATCACCAGGTCTTAACCATAAGTGATATGTATTAGATAAAATTATTCCAGCACCTTCATTTTTTACTTCTTCTGGAACTAATGTCTTTATATTAGCAAGTGTTCCAACAGGCATAAACATAGGTGTTTCGTAATTACCATATTTAGTTTCTATAACGCCTAACCTAGCATTACAATTATTATCTTTCTTAGTTAATTTATATTTTATCTTCATAAATATCGCCTCAATTTGACAAAACAACAAATTTATTATATAATAAATCTAGTTATTTTGAAAGGGAAAATTATAAAATTATAATTTTTTTATAATTAAAGGGGGTTTTAAAATGAAAAGATATAATGGAGAAATTGATGGAAGAAAAATAACTGAGGATTTTTTTAGAAAAAATGAAATAGAAAAAGCTTTAAGAAGCAATTACAGATTTGTTGTTGAGCAAGCTTATAAATGTATTCAACAAATAATGCAACAAACATTATTTAATAGGAAGATAACTGCTGTTGCGGGTGACTTTGAATATATAATAGCTTATTACAATAACAAAATATTAGATGAATTTTCTAATACTGGAGTATATTTACCAAATTATAGTATACATATGTTTTTATCTATGTTATTATTTCCAACTACTGAAATATATGAACAAACAAAAAACAATAAAGATAAATTAATAGGATTAGATAATAGATATTTACAAGCTAAAGAAGAACAAATAAAATTAGAAAAAAAACTATTCAATAAAGAAGTAAGTAATATGGTTAATCCAAAAATAAATAATCTTTCAAATCAATCTACAATAGATTCGATAAATGATTTTGAATTTGATTTAATGAAAGCAATGATAACAAAAAAAGTTTACTCACCACTATTTATAGATAGAGAAAACAATTGTTTATATAGTACTAAAGAAGTTGTAGATAACTATAAAGAAATGTTACCAGTAGAAGAATATCGTAAAGATTTTATGTTGTTATTACCATATTATCATGATAATACAATATCAATAAACAATAAATATATTCCAGAAGATCCAAGTAAAACATTTGATGAAAATCTATTTCCAGTTTCTAAAGCACTAGAATACAAAAAGAAATACTAATTAGGTATTTCTTTTTTATATACTATCTAAAGTTATGACATAGGGGTTCGTTTTTTCACCATTACCGCTAGTGTAAAGGATGTCAGATCTCAGATTTAAAACTGGCACAACACCGTTACTAATATAGACATTACAGCCGTCCAAAGAACCATCGTTATCGACACGTAACTCAGAAGCATAACCATAGAAGTAACCAGGCGCCCCCAGCCAATAAGTGATTCCTTTTTGTAAATAGTAGTCTTTGTTAGAAGTAAGATATTTTCCTCCGGCAAATGCTGCCTCGTCCGCTGTTAGTAATCCAATCTTTAAGTCATATTCTCCTCCATATGTTTTTGTAGTGTTCGGACACGTAAATTGTGGCGTTTTGTTTGTATTCAGTCTTCCTCTAGCTCCATAATATATACTACTTCCTGATACACTTGATACTGAAGTATCATTACAATATCTAGTACTAGCTATTAAATTATCATATTCGCTTAAATTTGTTGAATACCAATTCTCTAAATATGTTTTTATCGTACTATTTGTTCCATCTTGTACATTCGGTGCGCTATTATCATATGTATATCCTACATATTTTTCGTTATTATAACTTGAATTGAATGCACTTTTTCCTACTATTTCATCAGATATTACTCTTGTTGTGCCATCTCCGTTTACTCTCACTATTCTCCATAATGTTTCCATATCTCCTATTTTTACATAATTATCTTCTACTGCTCCTCTAAAATAATATGTTTCTCCATCTTCGTCATTACCTTTATATAATCCATTTTCTACTACTGCTTCACTTTGTTTTGGTCTAGTAGATTCTGTTAATGTATCATAATATTCTTGAGATACCGCAACTTTATTAAAATCTGGTGTTCCAGTTTGTACTGGATTATTATTTTTTATTATTGTTGATAAAAGGTCTGCACTCTTTTCTTGATTTCCTTCTACTGTTATTTTACAACTAAAGCTTTTATTCATTAGCTCACTTTGATCTAAATCATTTTCACTTATCCATATATATAACACGTAATCTTTATTATTTGATTGAGGTAGTTCTATATTTTTTGTTAGTAATACTTCATTGTTTGCGACATTTCTAAAGTTACCATTACTTATCTTTGTATCTCCAGAATATAGTGCCCATTTAAATTCTAAGTTTGATAATTCTGTATCCATCACTATATCTGTTAGCTTTATATCTACATATGCTTGTGATGTTCCAGTATTATCAATATTAAATGCAAATTTATTTGCTTTTGTTTTTATTTCACTATCATATATTGGTATTATATTATCTATTTCAACTGTACCTTCTGAAT
>CALVSV010000088.1 GCA_944359595.1 uncultured Bacilli bacterium | reverse complement strand
TGCAATTAATATTGCGCTTTCTTTTTCACCTTCTGCACGCAATATTTGCGCTTTCTTATCTCCTTCTGCTCTAAGAATTGCTTCTCTTCTTTCTCTTTCTGCACGCATTTGTTTTTCCATCGCATCTTGTACATCTCTTGGAGGTAATATATTCTTAACTTCAACTCTTTTTACTTTAATACCCCATGGATCTGTTGCGACATCTAAAATTGATTGCATTTTTCCATTAATTAAATCCCTTGAAGTTAATGTTTCATCTAACTCCAAATCCCCTATTATGTTTCTTAAAGTAGTAGCTGTTAAATTTTCTATCGCATTAATTGGTCTTTCTATACCATATGTATATAATTTAGGATCTGTTATTTGAAAATACACAACTGTATCTATTTGCATTGTAACATTATCTTTAGTAATAACAGGTTGTGGTTCAAAATCTCTAACTTGTTCTTTTAAACTTACATTGTTAGATATTTTTTCGATAAATGGAATTTTTACATGTAATCCTGTTTGCCATACTTCCTTGTATGCACCTAATCTTTCAATAACAAACGCTCTTGATTGTGGTACAATTCTTATATTTACTACAATCAAAACAACTAAAACAATTAATAAAACAATTAGCAAAAACATAAAATCAATCCTTCTTTCTAACTACTAATTTTGTACCTACTATATTATCTACAATGACTTCTTCACCTTCTTTGATATTAGTGCCATCATAAGATATTGCATTCCATATTTGATCATTGATTTTTATTTTACCCGGTGTTTTTTTATTTATTGCTTCTTCTAATATATAACTATTTCCAATAATAGAATATACATTAGTACTAATAATACTCTTTTTAAAATATTTATTATAAATAGGTCTAGTAATTATAACTAATATCATCGATAACACTGCAAATATACCAAATTCTAATAAAGCATTAGTTATAAAACAAGATACTACTAGAACAATTAGCGCTGCAAGAGCAAACCATATTGATAAAAGTGCGGGTGACACTAATTCAACTATTATAAAAAATATTACTGCAATAAACCAAAATAAACTACTCATATTATATACTCATTAATTCTCCTTCTTTATCTTTTAATTTATCATCTACAATTTTATTATATGTATTGATTAGTTCTTGTATGTCATCTTCATAATTTTTCTTTTCATCTTCAGTAAGTTCCATACTTTTAACATGTTTAATACCATCTTGTCTTATATTTCTTAAACTTACTCTTGCTTCTTCTGACATAGCTTTAACTTGTTTAACATATTCTTTTCTTCTTTCTTCAGTAAGTGGTGGTATACTTATTATTATTATTTCTCCATTGTTTGTTGGTGTAATTCCTAAATCTGCTTCAAATATTGCTTTTTCTATTGCCTTAAGACAAGATTTATCATAAGGCTTAATATGCAATTGTCTTGCCTCTGGCACTGAAATTGTAGCAAGTTGAACTAGTGGTGTATCAGTACCATAATATTCAACTTTAACATTACTTACTAAATTAGGATTAGCTCTCCCAGCCCTAACTGTAGTAAATTTTTTTTCTAAACTTTCAATTGTTTTTTTCATTTTTTCTTCTAACTCATTAACTATATCCATTGATTTAACCTCCTATTTTGGACCATTCCATGCATCACTTATATCATATTCATTTTCGACATGAGCTTCATCTAAATTTTTTTTAGAATATGAGCCTTCTTCTTCTACTTTATATTGTGAAAAATCTTTTCCCTTATTTAAATTATTTAAATACACACTAGCATTAGTATTAAAGTTATCAACATCCATCTGTGGTCTTTGATTATTTCTTATAGCAAATAAGAATATCGGTGATAATAAACCTAAAGACAATATCGTTAATATTGTTAATATTAACCATTTGTTACTATATATTTTATATATTCTTATAACGCTTACTATAAGTATAATAGATAAAATAAGCTGTATAATACTAACAATATTTTGCGGTAATAATCCTTCTGTTGTATATAATTTACCACTAATAGTGATACTAAATGTTGATGTTAATATTGAAGCAACAAAAGCAATAAGACCAACAACTCCATTAAAAGCTAACTTACATACAAAATATATATTAAATGCAGGTATCCACGCTAAATATCTAAAACGGAATCCATTTCTTCTAACAAGCCTAATAACAGCTAATGTCTCAAATATATATAATATTATTGTTACTAATAAAATTATAAGTAATATATTTGTATAAAGATCAATTCTTGTATTGTTAAAAACATTTTCAAAACTTGATTGAATCTTTTGTGTATTCATACTTTTATATTTCCTCCTATACTAGTAGTATATCATGAAAAAATACTAAAGTAAACTAATTTAAAAATTTAATATATCTATTATTTTGGAAATCCACCTGGCATTTTAAAATTACCACTAGATATTTGTTTCATCATTTTTTTCATCTGTTCAAATTGTTCTAATAATTTATTTACTTCACTTACATCTCTTCCAGATCCTTGTGCAATTCTTTTTTTTCTACTAGCTTTTATTATTTCTGGATTACTTCTTTCTTTTGGCGTCATTGACAATATTATTGCCTCTATATGTGCCATCTGTTTTGGATCTATTTTAATATTATTAAGTCCAAGTTTTTTTGCGCCCGGTAACAATTTAATAATATTTTCAAGTGGACCTAACTTTTTTATTTGCTTTAACTGCATTAAAAAATCTTCTAAGTCAAACTTTCCCTTCTTCATTTTATTAATACTTTTCTTAGCTTCTTCTTCATCAAACGTATCTTCTACTTTTTCAACAATAGACATAAGATCGCCCATACCTAAAATTCTAGAAGCCATTCTTTCTGGATCAAATTCTTGTATTCCGTCCATTTTTTCAGATATACCAATCATTTTTATCGGAACATTTGTTAAATGTCTTATAGATAGTGCTGCTCCACCTCTAACATCACCATCAAGTTTTGTTATAATTACACCAGTAAGTGGGAGAGTTTCATTAAATTTAGTAACTACATTTATTATATCTTGCCCTATCATACCATCAACAACTAATAAAATTTCATCAATATTAAAATTATTATTAATGTTAGTAAGCTCATCCATAAGTTCATCATCTATATGTAATCTACCCGCTGTATCTATTAAAATATAATCACATTTTTCTTCATCTGCTTTTATAAGTGCATCTTTAATTATATCAACTGGATCATTACTATCTTTTGAAAAAGTTTCTATGTTTAGTGACTTCCCAATTTGTTTTAGTTGATCTACCGCTGCCGGTCTATATATATCACACGCAACAAACATTGGTTTCTTTTTATATTTTTTTCTAATTAAATTACCTAGTTTACCTACTGTTGTTGTTTTACCACTACCTTGAAGCCCTACAAGCATTGTGATCGTTTTTTTATTATTAACTATTAAATCAGATTTTTCCCCACCTAATAAGTTAACTAACTCATCTTTAACAATTTTTACAAACACTTCTGCAGGTTTAAGACTTTTCTTTACTTCTTCACCTAATGCTTTTTTTTTTTTTTTATTAATAAATTCTTTAACTACTTTATAATTTACATCAGCTTCCAATAGTGCCAATCTAATTTCTCTAGTCATATCACTAATATTATCTTCTGTAATTTTTCCATATCCTTTTATTTTATCAATAGCGTTTTGTAATCTATCTCCTAAATTTTCAAACATATATACCTCCATATTTTAAATAAATGAGAGGAATTATCAACCTCTCATTTATTCTATCATATTTTTAAATTAAATTATATAATTTTTTCTAGTTTATCCGTTATTTTTTTATCATCTATATCTTTAATTATATTTAATATTACTTTTCTTTTTTCATATAACTTTAATTTAGATTCATATGTTTCTAACTTTTCAACAACATCATTTAATTGCTTAGATATTGCATTCCTACTTACATTATAGTTTTCACTCATTTCAGATAAACTTAAATCATTAAAGTAATAATCAACAAAATATCTTTTTTGTTTATCTGTTAATAACTCTTCATAATAATCATATAAAATAATTATTCTATTTATATCTTTCATATCATTTACCACTATCTTCAAATTTAAAATTATTTATTTTAATATATTTTTTATTATTTTTTTCTTCTTTCATTGAATTATAAAATTCTAAAAAGTATTTATAAAATGAATTATAATTATATTTTGAATTGTCTTCACATATAACAAATGGTTTATTCGGCTTATTAAAGTATAAGTAGTATTCATCTTTTTCTTTAAATAATCTTATATATATATTATTTGAAAAGTTACCATCATTACTATAAAATTTAAATGAATCATGTTTTGAATTATATAACATTATATTTCTCATATTTCCATGTTCATCTATAAATGAATCATATATTTTATCAAAATATGTTTTGTACTTATTATATTCACTTTTTAACTTATCATAAAATGATTTAAAATTATAATATATTTGACCACAACTTTTATCTATACCAATACATTTATCAAATTGACTATTAATATTATTATTATAAAATAATAAAGTTATTTTATCTTTATCATTTTTTTCAATAGTAAATTCTTTGTCATCTTTTGATACTGTTACAAAATCATTACCTTTAACAATATTTACTCTTTGCATAAATTATACCCCCTTTAAAATAAATTTTTAAATAATCCATATATATATTTTTCTATATCAAATACTTCTAAATCATTTATTCCTTCTCCTAAACCAATATATTTAACAGGAATATCAGTTTCATCTTTTATTGCTAGAACAATCCCGCCTTTAGCAGTACCATCTAATTTAGTTAAAACAATACCAGTTATATTTGTAATCTTTGAAAAACTTTTTGCCTGGCTTATTCCATTTTGACCAGTAGTAGCGTCTACAACTAAAAGTGTTTCATGAGGGGCACCAGGAATTAATTTACCAATTACCTTATTTATTTTTTCAAGTTCATTCATTAAATTAACTTTATTTTGCAATCTACCTGCTGTATCAATTAAAACAACATCATATTCTTCTTTTAAAGCTATATCTATCCCATCATATATAACACTTGCAGGATCTGCGTTTTCTCTACCTACAACGCGCGAATTTGTTCTATCTCCCCAAATATTAATTTGTTCTACAGCTCCAGCTCTAAATGTATCGCCAGCAACGAGCAACACTTTTTTACCAGTTTCACTTAATTTATGCGCTAACTTCCCAATAGTAGTAGTTTTACCCACACCATTTACGCCAACAAACAATATTACAGTAGGAACATCTTTTTGATAATTTATTTTATTTACAATAATATCATTGTTAACATATATTATAAACAGTTCATCTACTATAATCTCTTTTAAATCATCTGTATCAATAATAGCTTCTTTTTTTGCTCTTTTTCTAATTTTATCCATAAAGTTCATTACTGTATTAACACCTATATCAGCCATAATAAGTAATTCTTCTAATTCCTCAAAGTATTCTTCATTAACTTTTCTGTATTTTTTACTTAGCATACCCAATTTAGATGTGAACTCTTTTCTAGTTTTATCTAATCCTTTGTCATATTTATCAAGACTTTCTTCTTCATTTAATACAATATCATCACTATTATTTTGTTCAATATTTGTATGTTTATTAAATATATTTTTAAATTTATCAAAAAGTCCCATATTATCACGCTTTCTACCCGCAATTTTAGTGCGGTAGATTATTATATCACACATATCATGAATTTGTCCATTGTTTTTAAAATTTGTTAATATTTTTTTTATTTAACATAAAATTTAATAGTGATGAAAATGAAAATAAAAAATAATATATTTATTAGATCTACTTTAATTTTAATAATAGGTGGAATGTTTACAAAAATATTTGGTATGATTATAAAAGTATTTACTACTAGAGTAGTTGGTATTGAAGGTATTGGAATTTATATGATGATAATGCCTACATTTAATTTGTTTATCACTTTAGCGCAGCTTGGGTTTCCTAACGCTATAAGTAAATTAGTAAGTGAAGATAAAAGTAATAATAAAAGACTAATAATTTCTACAATTATTATATCATTAATAATTAATGTAATTTTAATATTTTTAATATTTATTATTTCTCCATTTTTAGCTAATAATTTATTAAAAAATAAACTTACTCATTTACCACTAATATCAATAGGTTTTACACTTCCATTTATTGGTATATCATCAATAATTAGAGGATATTTATTTGGTAAACAAAAAATGTTTCCACATGTATTTTCAAATCTTTTTGAACAAATAGTAAGATTAATAATAGTAATTATTGTAACTCCATTTTTAATGAAATTTGGAATTGAAGTAGCAGTAGCTGGTCTAATACTATATAATGTAATAAGTGAATTATTATCTATTTTAATATTGTATTTTTTTCTACCTAAAAATTTTAATATAAAAAAAGCCGATATAAAACCGGATAAACACTCTATTAAAGAAGTTATGGACATATCAATACCACTCACTTCTTCAAGAATAATTGGATCTATTGGATATTTTCTAGAACCAATTATATTAACACAAGCTCTATCTTTAGTAGGTTATAATAATAATTTTATAACAAAAGAATACGGAATACTTACTGGTTATTCAGAACAAATGCTTTTGATGCCTTCGTTTTTTACAATGGCAATATCTCAAGCATTGATACCCGTTATAAGTCGTGCATATATAAATAAACAATATAAATATGTTAAAGACAAAACAAAACAAGCGTGTATGTTTTCATTTTTAATAGGTTTAATAATTAATATAGTAATATTTATTTGTCCAGAATTTTTATTTAAATTATTTTATAATACAACTGAGGGAATAACTTATTTAAAAGTAATGATGCCTTTTTTTCTAATATTTTATATTGAAGGACCAATAACTAGTGCATTACAAGCAATAAACAAATCAAAAGATGCATTTAAAATTACATTTAAAGGCATCATCTACAAATTAATTATATTATTTTTATCATGTTTTTTAAAAATTGGAATGTATCCGCTAATAATAGCTATATCATTTAATATAATTTATGTAACAGTAAAACAATTAATATTATTTAATAAAAGTATTAATAATAAATAATTGTTTTATTACTCAACACTACCACCAGACGTTTCGTATGCATCTGTTACTACAAAAAATGCATTCTCATCTATAAAATGAATTCCTTCTTTTAATCTAAAATACATACTTGTAGGTATTACACACATCAACATTTTTTCTTTATCGTTTGTATATCCTCCTCTAGCATCTATTAGTGTGACACCATGACTAATATTTTGTAATATAAATTCTTTTATTTCTACAGGCTTTTCAGTTACTATATAGAATGCTTTATTACGTGATATACCAATAACAACTTTATCCGTTAATATACTAATAATATATAGCGCAATTAATGAATACATTATTGTTGATGCACCAAATATAAATACACCACTTAATATTATAGAACCATCTATTATAATCATTGATGTACCTAACGAAGTTTTAAAATATTTTGAAATTATTGCATTTAGTATATCAGTACCACCTGTGTTAAAACCAGCTTTAAATATTAACCCAAGTCCAAAACCAGTACACACCGCACCAAATATAGTTAAAAGTAATATATCGGTAGTATCTATACGTACTATTTCTACAATTGGTTCTGTAAGTTTTACAAGTATTGGATACGCAATCGAACCCATTATCGAATATTTAGTTTTTTCTACACCCAAAAACACAAAACTTAATATTATTAATAATATATCTCCAATTAAAATAGTAAGAGACGGATCTATATTAAATATTTTTTTAAATATTACACCAACCCCACCTATACCATATACAATATTATTTGGTAAAATTAAAACATTATATGATACTGCTACTATAAGTATACCAGCTAAAAACATAAAATATCTACTTAAAGTTGATTTCGAATATATTTCTTTTAATACATTAACCTTCTTATTCTTTTTGAAAAACAACATAATTAAACCTCTTTTCTTAAATATTCATATATAAAATCATCTATATAACCATCCATAACTTTATCAACATTGCTAGTCTCATAATTTGTTCTATGATCTTTAACCATAGAATAGGGATGCATTACATAACTTCTAATTTGCGACCCAAATTCATTAGCCATAATATTACCTTGAATATTTTTAATTTTTTCATTATTTTTCTCATCTTCTAATATCTTTAATTTACTTTTCAAAACATTCATAGCTATTTCTTTATTTTTTATTTGGCTTCTTTCATTTTGACATGTTACAACAATACCGGTAGGAATATGTGTAATTCTTACAGCTGAATCAGTTGTGTTAACTCCTTGCCCACCACATCCACTACTTCTATATACATCTATTCTAATATCATTATCATTAATAATTATGTCTTTATTATTGTCAATTTGTGGTGTTACTACAACTGAGGCAAAAGATGTATGTCTCCTAGAATTAGAATCAAACGGAGAAATTCTAACTAATCTATGTACGCCTTTTTCGCTTTTTAAATACCCATATGCATTTTTGCCACTTATTAATGCACTTATACTTTTTAAACCAGCTTCTTCACCTTCAGTAACATCTATAATTTTTAACTTAAAATTTCTTCTTTCACAATATTTATTATACATTCTAAATAACATTTGAACCCAATCACAAGATTCTGTTCCTCCTGCACCAGAATGTATTTCTAATATACAATTTGCATTATCGTATTCTCCATTAAATAATGTTTCTATTTCAAAATCTTTATAATCTTGTTCTATTATATTATAGTCATTATAAATATTATCAATTAATTCTATATCACTATCACTACACATATTTAATAACTCAATATTATCATATATATTATTTTTTATATTACTAATTATATTAACTTTATTTTTTAATTGATTCAATTCATTAATAATTTTTTCGCTATTTTTTCTATCATCCCAAAAATTATTTTGCATAGTAATATTTTGTAATTTTTGAATCTCTTTATTACAATTATCTATGTCAAAGTAACCTCCACATATTATCAATTTTATCTTTATATATATTCAACAATTTTAATAATTCATTTTTTTCTATCATCTTTATTCCTCCATAATACTATTAATTGCATTAATAACAGCTAAATATCCATATTCATAAGTAAGTGAACCTTGTTGATAAGCAATATAAGGTTTTCTAATTGGAGCATCGCATGATATTTCAATTGATGAACCTTGAGTAAAACTACCACTAGCCATTATTATTTTATCATCATATCCAGGCATATCATAAGGTAGTGGTAAAACATGAGAATCTATTGCCGAAAACTCCTGTATACCTTGTACATACTTTATAAGTTTGTCTTCATCATCAAATTGTATTGCACATACAATATCAGCGTGCTTATCATTATATTTTGGACTTACCTTATATCCTAATTGTTCTAATAAATAGCTAGTTAATATAGAAATTTTCATACTTGATGCAACTACGCTAGGCGCAAAATATAGTCCTTGTAATATAAGTTTGTTTGAATCAAAACTAGGTCCTACCTCTCTACCTTCACCTGGTAAAGTAAGTCTTTCGGCACATAAATCAATAAGCTTAGATTTACCAGCAATATAAGCCCCGTTACTAGCTATACCACCACCTAAATTTTTAATCAATGATCCAACCATTATATCTGCACCAATAGATGTAGGGGTTTTATCTTCAACAAATTCACAATAACAATTATCTACCATAATTATAATATCTTTATTAATATTTTTAATAAATTTAATTACTTTATCAAGTTTATCAATATCTATACTTTCTCTATTAGAATATCCTCTAGAACGTTGTATTTCAATAACTTTTATTTTTTCACTTTTAATCTTTTCTTCTATTTTATTATAATCAAAATCATTATTTATTAAATCTATCTGTTCGTATTTTATATTAAATGATTTTAGTGAACTATCATTATCTTTAATACCAATCACTTCGTGAAGTGTATCATATGGTAATCCAGTTATACTAAGAAGTGTATCCCCTGGTCTTAATAGAGCAAATAAGCATACAGTAAGAGCGTGTGATCCAGATATAAATTGTGTTCTAACAAGTGCATCTTCACTATCTAAAACTGTTTTATATATGTTTTCTATTACTTCTCTACCAACATCATTATAACCATATCCAGTTGTACCGTGTAAATGAACTTCACTTACTTTATATTTACGAAATGCATTAATAACTTTTAAACTATTACTCATACATATATTATCTACTTTATTAAATTCATCTTTCAATACATTGTTAATATTATTTGTTAATTTTTTTAATTTATCATTCATAACTTCACCTCGTATTATATACCGCACCCACCATCTACTCTAATAATTTCATTATTTATATAACTTGCACCATCACTAGCTAAAAAATATATTACATTAGCTATCTCTTTTGCCTCTCCAAACCTATTTAAATATATCTTTTCGTTTTCTTTATCAATCATATCTTTATCCAAATTACTATTCATTGGAGTATTTACCCATCCAGGCGCAACACAATTAACTCTTATATATGGTTTATATTGAACAGCTAAATTATGAGTAAGTGAAATAACTCCTGCTTTAGAAGCATCATAATCTATACTCATTGGATAATATGTATCAATTCCGTTTGTAGATGATATATTAATTATTGTTCCATATTTATTTTTATACATTATATCCCCTATTAATTTACTAATATAAAATGTACCAACTAAATTAACATTAATTGTTTTTTTAAAATTTTCAATAGTTTTATCTTCAAATAATGTATCTATTGCGATAGACGCATTATTAACTAGGCAGTCTATTTTACCAAACCTTTCAATTGTTAAACTAACCATGTTATTAACTTCTTCTTCACATGATATATCTGCCTTTATAACAAGTGCATCAACTCTATATGTATCAATTACATATTTTTGTAATTTTTCTGCATTCTCTTTATTTTTATTATAATTTATTACAACGTTATAATTGTGTGATGCAAATAATTTAATAGTTTCATATCCTATACCGCTACTAGCTCCAGTAACTAATACTACTTTTCTATCCATAATCAACCTCAAATCTAATAAAATTATAACAAGTATATATTTAATAGTCAACAAAATAGAACTAATACTATAACTAAATATTAGTTCTATTAATAAATTTATTATATATTTTTATTTTTTGTAATTTTTTTTGATTATCAGATAATTCTATACATGTTTCATCCTTAATATATGGATCAAAATTAATTATATGTTTAGTGGGATATACTTTATATGATATATCAAAATGTTTTGAATACAAGTTATATGTAAAACAACTATTAATATCTGTTAAAAAACTTTCCTTCCAATATATTAATATTTTAATGTTTCTAATTATAACATTTAATAATCTATTTAAATCATTATAATTTATATCTTTATTATTATCCAATCTAATATCTAATATATCTAATAATTTATTATATTTATTGTTTTCTAATTTATTTATAACAAAATATAAAATTTTATAATATATATATGTTTTCCTTTTTATAATATATATATAATTTTTATAGTAATTAATATTATTTAATCCAATACTAATTTTTTTTGCATATTCATGTTTATCAATATTTTTATTATAATATAATTTATTAATATAATTAATAATATCCAATTCATTATATTTTATATTAATATTATTTAAAAACATAGGTATATTATCAAAATCAATATTTATATTATCTAATAATTTTTTATTAATTATTTTTTTATATTCAATCATAATATCCCCCTCATAATAAAGTAATTTGTTCAAATATTATATTATCATATTTTTAGGTAAACGAGTATATTTTTTTATTATTATTAATAAATATGTATAATAAATAAAAGTTATCCACAATTCTGTTGAAAACAAAAAAATTCTATCCTCAAATACTTTATACCAAGAAGTTAGCGTCATAA
>CALVSV010000087.1 GCA_944359595.1 uncultured Bacilli bacterium | reverse complement strand
AATATTATTGTAAAAAAAGGAAATGGTAAAAATACATATTATATTTTAAAATAATGTATTGGTTCGAAATAAGCTCATTTAGAGCACCAGTGTATACAACAAATCCCTTTATTTAAAGGGATTTTTTCTATGTAATTTATATTTTTACTCTCATTTTTACAGTGTTGCCGTATCCATTAAATAACATTTATAGTATACACTATTACATTATATTTTAAATTATGACATTTTAACTTAAAAACCAAACAAAAATTTGACAATTAATATAATATGTAATATAATATATCCGAAAGGGGAGTTATATATGAAGCGTATACATACAACTTATTATAAAATATACAATGAAAAAGTAAAAAAAGAACTTAAAGTTGCTAGCTTAAGTGATCTTCATTTTAGTTATACTATTACAGAGGAAAAATTAAAAGCTATTATTAAATTTTTAAATAGTTATAAACCAAACTATATATTATTTCCGGGAGATTTATTAGATTCAACGGGTATGATAGAAAACAAAGAAGAATATATGAGAATTAAAAATTGGTTAAAAGAATTAGGTAATACTGCGCCAACTTTAATCTCATTAGGGAGCCATGATTACTATAAAAAAGAAAAAGATGAAAATACAGGAAAAACACACTGGATCTATTATTATCCTAAATACTTTATTGAAGATGTTAATACATTAAATAATGTTAAAATTTTGGATAATCAAAAGTACGAAGATGATAATGTATCAATTGTTGGTTATACACAATCTATGGATTATTTTCATCCAAAAACTGATAAACCTAAATCAATTTTAAAACCAGCACCAGAAAACAAAGAATGTATGATAAAAGAATTAAACGAGTTAAAGAAAACATTAATTGATTCAACCAATAAAAACAAATTAAATTTGATTATGATACATTCGCCAATATATGTTAATGATCCTAATATTAAGGATTTATTAAAAGAATATGATTATGTATTTTCAGGGCATATGCATAATGGTTGTGTCCCTCCAGTTTTATATGAAATATGGAAATCTGACAAAGGTTTAATAGCTCCAAATAAATCTTTATTTCCTAATAACGAAAGAGATACTTTAAAAACTAATAAAGATAAATTAATAGTTAATGGTCCACTTACTACATTTCAAGAATGTACTGGTCAACTACAAAAATTTAATATATTATATCCTATGTATATTACTCAAGCAGATTTTACTAATGATAAACAATATAATACAGAAAAAATATATAAAAAAACTAAATACGAAAAATATTAGATTAATTTCTAATATTTTTATTTATATTCAGTTTTTGTTATTTCTTTGTTATTAAACATAAATATTATTTCATCAATATCTAAGTTATCTTTCATAGAATATGAAATAGCTTCTTTTACTTCTTCACTAATTCCCATAGTATTCATATCTTCTATTACATATTCATTGAACTCTAAACTTAATACTTTATTATCTATATTATAATTCAATAATTTAGTATTAGAATCTAAAAAGCTCATCAAATTTTCTTCATATGTAGGTGCACTAGATAATTCATCTATAATAATTTTGACTTTGTCTTTATCACTATTTACATACTTTGTAACAGGTACATAATAATAACTATCTTTATATACTTTAGTATAATATAAAGTTATATCCATAACATTTTTATAATTACTTATATTAACTTCTTTATTAATACCATAATTTCTATCTAATATATCTGGCAAATATTTACCGCTCTTTGGTAATTTTACTAATAAATTGCCATCTACATATATTAATATATTTTTAACGTCCTTAATACTCGTTAATGTATAACATATTGCCTCTATCATTTTTTCTTCATATTTTTCGTTTATTTCCAATATATCTTTTGAAAAATCAACTTTTAATACTCCATTATCATAATTTACATCATTTATAGTAGTTCCAGTTGGTATAATAGGTTTAAATCCATTGGGGATTATATCTTGTTTTTCTCCATCTATTATAAGTGCTTCTAATAAATCTCTTGCTTTAGAACAAATATCATCACCACTTATAACAATATTAGTCATAGCTATATATTCATCATTATCAAGTAAGAATATATCACTTAAATTACTTTCATCAATACTTACATATTCTTCACTCGTTTTAACATTTAAGTCTTTAATATCATTAGGTATCATATACATAAGTAATAATACTATGAGTGTAAAACAAGAAATAGATAATTTTCTTATAGAAATTCTTTTTAGCATGAATTTCACCTCTAATAATATGTATGCATAAAATATATAAAAATGAAAAAGATTACATATTAATGCAATCCTTTTAATCAATAGATATTTCTTTTAATCTTAATAATTCGATTACAGCTTGTGCTCTTCCCTTAACACCTAATTTTTGCATTGTATTAGAAATATGATTTCTAACAGTTTTTTCACTAATACCTAAACTTTTAGCGATATCTTTTGTACTCATATTATTTATAAGTAAATTAAATACTTCTTTTTCACGTTTGGTAAGTAGTCCAGTGCTCATACTCCCCATCCTTTCCTCATAAGAGGTGGTATTCTACATTCACTAATAATATATGATTCAATAGTAAAAAGGGTGAATAATTATTTGTGATATGTTTCATTATTTATAATTTTAAATGATCGATATATTTGTTCTAATAATATTACTCTAAATAATTGATGTGGAAAAGTTAATTTAGAAAACGATAATCTATAATTACACATATTTATAATGTCCTTATCTAATCCACAAGAACCACCAATAATAAATGTAATATTACTATTAAATATTAACATGTTATTTATTTTATTAGACAATTCTACACTATCCAACATATCACCATTAATATCTAAACATACTAAATAATCGTTTTTATTAATATGTTTTAATAATTGTTCTTTTTCTTTTAATAATGTAATTTTTTCTACATCTGTATTATAATCCTTAATTTCTATTATTTGTATATTAATATACTTATTTATTCTTTTAATATATTCATTAATAGCTTCTTCATAATATTTCTCTTTTATTTTACCAACACAAACTATTTTTATCATATCACACCTCTATACATATACTTTCTTTTTGATGGGCAATTTCTATATGTTCAACATTTTTGTTTTCTTTAGATAGTGAATTATTTAAAGCACTTAATGCAAGTTCATCTGTGTTGTTTTCTTCAGATAAGTGAGCTAACACAACATATTTTGTACTATTACCTACTAATTTAGATAAATAATATGCACTATCTTTATTCGATAAATGTCCTCTATCACCTAATATTCTTGTTTTTACGTGATATGGATATTTGCTATTCATAAGTAATTCAACATCATGATTACTTTCAAATATATAAACCTCTTTATTTAATAATGTTCTATAATATTTTCTATTAATATATCCAGTATCTGTAATATATACTACTTCTTTATCTCCTTTTATGATATAGGCATTAGAGTCATCAACATCATGTGAAGTTTTAATAACTTTAACTGATAAATCCTTAATAAATAAAATACTTTCATAAATATATTCTATACTTTTAATTGTATAATCTATATCATTTAACATAATTTCTGTCATGTATATTGGTACATCATACTTCTTACTAAAAGTTTTTAATCCGCCAATATGATCTGTATGTGTATGTGTTATTAATACAGCATCTAATTCATTACAACTTACACCAAATTCTCTTAATTTTTTTTCCAAAGAAAGACAGGAAATTCCAATATCAATGAGTATTTTTGTATTGTTATACTCTATATATGTAGAATTTCCTTTAGATCCACTTGCTAATACTATTATTTTCATTAATAATATAACAACGGATTATGTGAAGTACCACCTTGATATGGTGCACCACCAGTCCATATTTCATAGTGTAAGTGTGTTCCAGTAGATACTCCAGTATTTCCCATTTCACCAATTTGTTGTTTTCTGGCAACTACTTGACCTTCACTAACCAATATTTTAGATAAATGTTCATATGCTGTAAAATATCCATTATTATGATTTACATAAATATAATAACCCATACTACTATTATAACCAGTCTTATATACGGTACCATTATTTGTTACATATATTGGAGATCCGTGCCCAGTACCACTAATATCTACACCACGGTGTAAACGACCCCAACGGTACCCATATTGACTAGATATAGTATATCCTTGAATAGTAGGCCATGCCCATGATGATGTATCCCCTACTGATGGTATTACTTTACCACCTTTAACATATATTTCATTAATTACTGGTTTTAATTCTTCACTAGATACAGTAACAACAGTCTGTATTTCACCATTTACAGATCTTACTTTTTGTGTAATACGCTCCAGCCCATCTTCTCCACTTCTTTCAACATAATCATTACCAACTAAAAGAGAAGCGTCGTATTTTATTTCTTGTTCATAATTTTTAACTTTATCCTCTACAACGTGTGTTTCAAGTACAACACTAAATTGTGGATCTATAAGTCCTATATTTACTTGTTGACCTTGATATAATAAATTATCTTTAGAAGTAAATTCGGGATTAGCAATTAAAAATTCTTCTGCACTAAGTTTGTTATTGAATGCAACTTGTTCAATAGTATCACCAGTTTGAACAGTGTATGTATCTTGTTTTTCAGTTGTACCAAATAATAACATCTTAGTCATATCATCAACATTCATCATAATTTCATTATCTACAGATATTCTATCTTTTTTTATTGTAATATCTTCGTTTATATCAACATTTTCTATTAAAGATCCTGTCTCTTTTATCTCTAGCTGCTCATTATTTAAATATAATTCATATTGATCTTTATCAACAAACGTTGTTATTATTCTTTCTACTGCATCTAAAAATACTGATTTATCTATAACATAAAAATGTTTTTCCTCTTCTTCTTCATTTTCAGTATCTTTTATAATAATGTCATATCCATCAATAGTAAATGGCTTTTTATCTTCTATTTTTTTATAAATATCATTTATATTTGATATTTTTGGCGAAAAGGTTTTAAAACTTTTTATATCTAATCCTTTTGGTGCATATACATTTTTAACACCATACTTCTTTTTTAATTTGTTTTGCATTTTATCAATATGTTTTTCAAGTTCTTCCTTAGATTCAATCATACCTAAATTCTCACCATCTAAATATACTTGATAAACTTTTTTAATAATATTATTAGAGCTAAATCCCATATAAAAACAAGAACAAAACATAATAATTAATAATAATATAACTTTTTTATACATCAATATCATCCTCTTCTATTTTCTTCTCATAATCAGCAAAGGTAGACATATTTCTTTTAAACAACAAATTTATCGTATCAGTTGAACCATTACGGTGTTTAGCAATAATAAGTTCACTTAAACTAACATTCGGATCAATTGCAGCCTTCTTATTATAATAATCATCTCTATATAAGAAACCAACAATATCAGCATCTTGTTCGATAGACCCAGATTCCCTTAAATCACTCATCATAGGTCTTTTATCATCTCTTTGTTCAACTGCACGAGATAGTTGCGCAAGGGCAATAACTGGCACATCAAGTTCCAACGCTAAAGTTTTTAATAATCTCGATATTTCAGATACTTCCATTTGTCTATTGTTAACATATCTATTAGATCCACTAAGTAATTGTAAGTAGTCAATTATTACTATACCTAATCCATCATCACTTGCTGCAAGTCTTCTACATTTAGCTCTTATATCACCAACAGTCGCTCCTGGAGTATCATCTATATACATTTTTGAATCTGCTAAAGATGCGACTGCTTCTCCAATTGCTGCCCAATCTTCATTTTCAAAGTTTCCTGTACGTATTTTATTACCTTCAACTTGTCCAACATATGATATCATACGCATAGCAAGTTGTTCTGCACTCATTTCAAGATTAAATAACGCTACTGTTTTTCCAGAATTCATAGCAATATTAGCAGCTAAATTAAGAGCAAACGCTGTTTTACCCATAGCAGGACGCGCAGCAATAACAATAAATTCTCCACCATGCAATCCGGTAGTTAAATTATATAAAGCAGTATATCCAGTAGCAAGTCATGTAATATTTCCACCATTTTTAGCTAAATCTTCAAGCATCATTTGTGCTTTATTAACAACTTGACTAATAGATTTAAATTCTCCACCCTTACGATTTTTAACTACACTAAAAATTTTTTTCTCGGCTTCATCTAATATTTCATTAGTACTTTCTTTTGCGTCATAACTTTCTGTAGCAATCTGTGTTGATACATCAATAAGTTTTCTAAGTATTGATTTATCTCTTACTATTTCTATATATGAATCTATATTAACAGCAGATGGTACAGAATTAACTACCGCTGTAATATATTCTATTCCGCCAATTTTATCTAAATATTTTTTACTTTCAAGTTTATCGGTTACTGTCATTATATCAATAGGTTTTTTATCATCAGCAAGCTCTTTTAATACTTCAAATATTTTTGCATTACTATCTAAATAAAACATTTCTGGATATAATTCCTCAACTGCTCTATTTACTGCATATTTTGAAATAAACATAGAACCTATTACTGATTGTTCTGCTTCTAGACTGTGAGGCAAGGTTCTTTCTTGCATAATATCACCTACTTTCTTAGTTTGATTTAATATGTATTTTAAGTGTTGCGATAACATCTTTTCTTAACTCAATATTGATATTATGATATCCTAATGAATTAATAGCTTTATCTATCATAATCTTCTTTTTATCTATCTTTATATTTTTCTTTTCTAATTCTTTAACTATTTGTTTAGAAGAAACACTTCCAAAAACTTGATCTTGTTTTGAAGTATTTAAACTAAATTCTAAAGTTACTTTTTCTATCTCTTCTTTTAATTTTTCACATATTTGTTTATCTTCTAAATCATTTTTATTTCTTATATCTATATCATGATCTAATTTTTTCTTACTATCTTTAGTGTATTTAACTGCATATCCATTCTTAATTAAATAATTAATTGCATATCCATCTTTAACTTCTTTTATTTCGTCTTTTTTCCCTTGTCCTTTTAAATTTTTTAAAAATATAACCTTCATTATATCATCCCCTATATTTATCAATAATTTTAATAAGCTCTTTTTTTGCATTAGTTATAGATGTATTATACATTTGTGCGGCAGCATCTGTTTTATGACCTCCACCATTTAATTTTTTCATTATGTACTCAACATCTATATTTCCCATACTTCTAGCGCTTATCCCTATAATGTTTGTGTTAATCTTTCCTATAGCAAAAGCAGATTCGACCCCATTAAATTGTAATAGGCTTCCTGCTATTTTAGCCAGTTGCTCTTTATCATATATTTGATTTTGGCTACCAACCGTTATTGCAAATTCACCCTTGTATATTTCTGTTTTAAATATTAATTTTTGCATAGAAATATATTCTAATAAATCTTCTTTTAGTAAATATTGTACCTCTTTAGAATTCGCTCCATCACTTGATAATTGAGCTGCCACTTCGTATGTACTTGAACTAGTTTTTATAGTAAATTTATTAGTATCAATTGTAATACCAGCCAACATAATAGTTAATATATATTTTGGTACAATACAATTTTCGATCTTTATAAAATCGTATATTATTTCAGATGCTGAACTAGCTTCTTCATCAATATATTTGAGTAATACATTATTAACTTTTTTATTTTCTATATGATGATCAATAATAACTATATCACTAAAATATTTATATATATCAATATTTTGAGACATATCTTTTTTATGATGATCAACAAGTATTAATAATGTTTTCAAATTTGTATCAATATCTATAAGTTTACTAAAATTAATATTTAAATTCAATTCTTTTATTTTTTGCATAGCTCTACTAACACCAAATTCAGGTTCGTTCTCTTCAAAATTAATAATTACATTTTTTTTATATTTCGAAAAAATCATATATAAGCCTAGCGATGCTCCTAAAGCATCTAAGTCAATTTCGTTATGTGGTATTAAAATAATTTGTTCATAATTATTTATACTTTCTTTTAAACTGTTAAAAATTTCTTTTCTTTCAATTTTCAAAATATATCACCACCATGCAAATATATTGTACCAAATTGAGTAAACAAAGTCTATAAATTTTATAAATTAATTTTAACCCATGACTTTTGTCTATACACATATTTCCTAAATTAATATTATAAAGTGTGGAGGGGAAAATTAATGAATAATAAATATTATGAGTATTTAAATAATTCATCTAACATTTATCCTGTAGCTGGAGAAGAAAATGTTATATATGATGAATATTTAAGACAACAAATGGTTCCGAATAATTTTAATGATATGATGGATATTCAAAATTTTATCGGGTTAAAACCAAATATGCAAAATAATATAAACAATGATTGTGGGTTATACTCTACTTATGAAGGCTTTTTAAAAGGAAATATGTTTCCAGAATTATATAGTCCTTATAAAAATTATAAACCACAAAAAATTAAAGCTAGCAGTGAAGGAGAAGCATTAATGCTTCAAATTAGCGAATTGGGCTTCGCTCTAAAGGATATAGATTTATTTTTAGATGTACATCCTGATAATTCATGTATGATAAATAAATATAATGAAATTCTAAATAAGAAGAACATGCTAGTTAACGAATATGAAAAAACATATGGTCCTATTACTTTAAAAAGTAAAGGTCTTAATAAAAATCCATGGGCTTGGAATGATGTAACAGCTCCATGGATGAGGGGGTATTAATATGTGGGCTTATGAAAAAAAATTACAATATCCAGTAAATATTAAAAATAAAAATTTAAAACTAGCAAAACTTATGATGGCACAATATGGTGGAGGTAATTCAGAACTTGCTGCTGCATTAAGATATTTAAATCAACGATATACGATGCCCGATGAAAAAGGTAAAAATTTATTAACTGATATTGCTACTGAAGAAATTGGTCATGTTGAAATAATGGATTCTATTATATATCAATTGATGGAAGGTGCGTCCATCGAAGAAATAAAAAAAGAAGGAATGGCAGATTTTTATGCAGAACATGGTAATGATTTGTATCCAGTAAATCCAAGTGGTGTACCATTTACTGTTACTTATTTTTCATCAGTGGGTGATCCTTTAGCTAATCTTTCTGAGGATATGGCTGCAGAGGAAAAAGCAAGAGCTGTATATGAAAATTTAATAGATTTAACTGATGATCCTGATGTACTTGCACCTCTTAATTTCTTAAGACAAAGAGAAATAGTACATTTTACTAGATTTAAAGAATTATACGACTATTATAAAAATAAAGGTATAAAATAAAGATACGATATCACTTTGCTTTGTGATATCGCCTCTTTTTGTTTGATTTAATATTTCTATATAATATTTGTATGAAAGCAATAAAAAAGTCAATAATTATTGGAATTACAAAAAAGTAATATGCTAGTATAAATATTAATCTTACCACATTAGTTATAACATAATTTATTTCTAATTCTTTTAAACTAAATTTTAATATATTTGTAAGTATCATTTTATGTTTTTTGTCATCTTTTGAACATATAAGATTAAATATTACAATACATGAAAAAAATATAATCATAGATATATCTATTTTTGAATCATATTTATTACTAGCAAAAACAAAATTTACATTAAATAAATATAATAGTATAAAACAATTTAATATATTTTTAAATTTCATAGTTATTCCCTCTGACAATTTCAAAAAAACACTAATAAAATAGTGTTTATAGATAAAAATATAAGTTATTTATTTACATATGGTAAAAATCCCATAAATCTTGCTCTATTTACTTGTTTTCTTACTTCTTTTTGATGTTTTAAGCAAGTACCAGTCATTCTTCTTGGTAGTATTCTTCCACTTTCACCAACATATTTTTTTATTATATCTAATTTATAATCTAATGGCTTATTAGCACATAATTGACACACTTTTTTTCTTCTTTTATTTGTGTATTCTGCCATATTATCTTCCTCCTTTTTTAAAATGGTAAATCATCATCACTAATTTCTATATTACTATCAAAATTAGCAAATGGATTATCTTCTTCTATATTAGTAGTTCCTGTACTCATCATATCAGGCATTGTTGATTCAAATGATTGAGCAATAGGAGTATCCATTTCTGCAAATTGACCATTACTTGTCATAGTTGCTCTATTTTGTGATTGAGCTTTTGTTTCTAAGAATTGTACATTATCTGCAACAACTTCTGTAACATATACTCTCTTCCCATCACTACCTTCATAATTTCTAGTTTGAATTCTACCTTCAACTGCAACTAAACTACCTTTTGTAATATATTTTTTAACATTTTCTGCTTGTTTTCTCCATACTATAACATTAATAAAATCTGCTTCTCTTTCTCCATTTTGGTTAGTAAAATTTCTGTTTACTGCTACTGTAAAATTAGCAACAGGTATGTTACTAGATGGATAACGTAAATCTGGATCACGTGTTAATCTACCAATTAAAACAACTTTATTCATATCATGTACCTCTTTCTTATATTATTTATCTAAATTGATAATTAAATGACGTAAAACATCTTCATTTAATGATGCAAGACGATCAAATTCTTTAATTGCTTTATCATCATTAGCTTCAAGATTAATTAAATAATAAAAACCACTTTTAAATTTTTTAATTTCATATGCAAATTGTTTTTGCCCTAATGCCTCATTTTTTGTAACATTAGCACCATTATCAGTTAATACTTTAACTAAATTTTCGTGTAATTCTTTTACTTTTGCATCTTCTAAAGTAGGTTTAATAATATACATTATTTCATATCTTGTCATATAGACACCTCCTCTTGGTCATTAGGCTTATATAAATAAGCAAGGAGTAAAAACTTACTCGACTATTAGTATAGCAAACAATTCAAAATATGTAAACATCAATACTATAAAAAGTTATAAAAATTTAATAAGTTAAATTGATTTTAAAATATATATATTTTATAATTATACTAGATAAGGATGATTCAAATGGATAGTAGAGGATTTGTTTTTGCTGAAACGTTAGTTTCTTCTGCAATTATGTTAGTGTTAATTATTACTTTTTATATATTTAGTACTACTTTTATCGATAATCAAAATAAATATAAAAAGTATGATAACTTAGAAGATATTTATAAGATCGCTAATATTAGGCTGTTTTTATATAGATCATCTTCTGATCTTAATGATTTAATTGATCAAACATCAGACAAAGGTTGTGTATCACTAAATAATGTAAGTTATAATATAAATGAATTAACTAATGAATATAATACTATAAAAAACGAAGTTGGCGCAACACAATTATATATATGTAACTACACTACTTCTTATGCGTTTGATGATGACTTTGATGACTATTACGAATATACAAAGAAATATGAAGATAAATATAGATTATTAGGATATTTTAATAATGATAAATTTGCATCAATAAAAATATGGAGAGTCGCAAATGAATAATAAAGGGATAGCATTATTAGAAACAGTAATTAGTGTAACACTAACAACTGTTATATTAATAAATATATTTGTAATAGTTAATGCAATTATTAATAAGAATGATATATTATATGAAACACAAAAAGAAAGAAATGAAAATAATAATATATATACTAAAATAGGACAAGATTTATATAAATATAATATTAAGAGTGCTGAATGTAATTCTAATACTTGTAAGTTCATATTTTACACAACTGATGCAAATTCTACTACATCAAAAGAATTAAAGATTGTTAATAAAAATATAGTATATGATAATAAAAAATTAACAAATACTAATAAATATAATAGCATTAATATAAATATAAATAATAAAGTATTAAAAACAACAATATATTATGGTGAATATGATAACGAACTAAATTTTTATAGTATAAATTATAAGGGATGATGATTAAATGAAGAATAAAGGCTTTATTGCAATAGGAGCTATGGTAGCGTTATTTACATTAATATTGTCTGTTGTTAGTTTAATGTTAATTACTGCAACATCATATAAAAAAAATAATGATTATGTAACAGAACAAATAAATAAAAGATTAAATAATTTAGATACAGAATATTCCGATGCATTTCCTAATGTAGTAATATATACAAAATAAGCTCTCTATTTTAGAGAACTTATTTTTTTATTCATCAACAAATATTATTTCGTCATCTTCAC
>CALVSV010000086.1 GCA_944359595.1 uncultured Bacilli bacterium | reverse complement strand
ATATTAATAGATTTATTATATAAAGAAGCTTCTTTATAAAATTTATATAGTGAGAAACTACCTTTATCCATCAAATTAATAAATTTAAAATTATATCCAAGATCTTTTAAAATTTGTTCTTGTACTTCACCATAGTAACCATATCTACATCCTCCTCCTGCTTGTATGAGTATATTAGCTCCATTATTTAATGCTTCGATAAAATTACCTAAATTATATTTAAATGGTAGACATATAAAATCCGGGCTATATTTAGTACCTAGTTCTAATGTTTTTTTAGTTGTTTTAGGTGGAGTAATTACTTCTAAATTAAATATATTTTTTATAAATTTTTCTAATGGATATTGATAATTACCAAAGTTTGGGAAACTTATTTTATATTTCATTTTATTCTCCTTATATTGTTATACCATTAATAATATCTATAAAACTTTCTAGTCTAGTAATAAGACCTGTATCTGAATTAAGTTCATCTATTACAATATTTATTATTTTATAATTATTTAATTTTCTAATTATTAATTCATTTACTAGACAATCATTACCACATGGGAATGATGTTAATAATATAATACCATCTACATTATCTTTATAATATTCTAATGCATTTAATATTTCTTTAGAAGATTGCCAATATAATGTTTTACTAATTTTATATGATAAATCATTATTAGATATATATTTACTAGATAATATAATATCTATATTATATTTATTTAATATATTAATAATTTTTTTACCTATTAATTCATCTTCTATATTATAACTATGTGATAATATTAATATCTTTTTATTATTATTATTTAATAATTTATTTTGTTGTATATAATTATATTGTTTATATGATATATATGCTTTATACGCATTTAGAGTGGCGTTATAACTTTGTTTTTTGGTTTTACCTAAAGTTATACCAAGATTAATTAATTCTTTTATATGGTCTTTATTTTGAGTATAATCAATATTATAATTTAATATATTAATATTTTTAAAAGTATTACATATAACATCATATAATGAATTAAATTTAATACAAGATAGATTAGTTTTCTCTTCACCTAAATATCTAGGTATTAAAATATAATCACATTTATTAATTAAATATGCAATATGACCTAAATATATTTTAATAGGTAGACAAGTTTCATCTAAAGCTATATCTTTACCCATTTTTAATATATCTTTATTTGTTGGTGGACTAATAATATATTCTATATTAATATTATCAAAAAATGTTTTCCATAAATATGAATAAGAATGATAATAAAGCGCTCTAGGTATTCCTATCTTCATGATATCTCCTCCTAGATAAATTTATGTATTATAATAAGAAAAAAGAAGATTAATCTATCTTCTTTTTTCTACATATATTTTAATTTATTAATCTGTTTATTATAATCATTACTATTAGTAATAAATGAACCACTAACTAATATATCACAACCTGCATTAATTAAATCACAAGAATTAGTATCATTAACTCCCCCATCAACACTTATTAATGTATTATAATTATTATTTAACATATATTGTTTTAACTTTTTTATTTTATTTATAGTATTAGGAATAAATTCTTGACCACCAAATCCTGGTTCTACGCCCATAATTAGTACTAGATCAATATCAGGTAATAATTTATATATTAATTCTATATTTGTATTAGGTTTAATGGATACACCTACTTTAATATTATTATCTTTTAATAATTTAATACTATCATATAAATATTGATTTTCATAATGTATAGTTATATATGATGGATTTAATTTAATATATTGATTAATATATTTAATAGGATCTTCAACCATTAAATGTATATCTACAGGTTTTTTATAATTATATATATTATTTATTTCTTCATAATTAAATGAAGTATTGGGTACAAATTTACCATCCATAATATCTAAATGAATATAATCAGTATCACTATTATATACTTTTAATATATCTTGTTCTAAATTAGATTTAATACCTAATATTGATGTTGAGATTTTAACCATTTTATCACACCCTTATATATTTATTATAAAATAAAAAGTGTAATAAAACTAGTTTTATTTACACTTTTTATATATTTTACATTAGGGTTGTACGACGTATGGGTTTGATTTAGTGCCGTTACCACTAGTATAAAGGATGTCAGATTTTAGATTGATGACTGGGTTTACTATGAGAGGATAATGAACAGGATAACCGTCCAAATAACCATTATAATATATATAGAATTCATTAACTTCCTTTCATTTTACATTTTTAGTATATCACTCTTTATTGTAGTTTTTTGTTGGTAATTTTTACCAGTTCTATAAAACAAGTTAAGGTTTTATATAGTTCAACCCCTCGAACATATATTTGCGTCCGGAGGGGCTTGTTTTATAATATTTGGTACATAGTACCTTACAATTAAATATTACCATTTTTATTATATTTATTCAATAGCTATTTAATTTATTTTATATAAAGTTTATGTTTTTTATTATATTATTAATATATTCGATTAAATGTATATCTATCATCTTTATTTAGATTATCAAGAGATAATAAAATATTAATAAAAAAAATAACTATCATATACTAGTATTTGATAGTTTTATTACTTTAGCTAGTGATTCATGTTTAGCGCTGTAGTCAGTATTAAATATTTTTTTCATATCTTTTATTATTGTATTAATATCATCATTCTTTTTATTAAACCATTCATAATATAAATATTTTAATTTGTTATATTCGCAAAATTTAATGGCTTTATTTATTTCCTTATTAATATATTTTTTTATTTCGTTTTCATGTCTTGTATTATCTACATCGTATATATAATCTTTTTTTATAATAGTATATTCTATAACTTCACAATCAAGTTCACTAGTTTCATATAAAGTATCATCAGCTTCTTCTAATAACATATTACTTTTATTAATTGAATAGCCATCTTTATTAAATTCAACAACTATAATATCTAAATCACATGCAAATACACATAAATAATTTATATAATATACATTTAAATCTTGATATACTTCTGTTTTCTTTTTTATTTTTTCTAAAATATTTTTAGATATTAATATATTATTATATTTAATATCTAAAAATTGTTTATCACTTACTTTAATTAATGGTGCTTTTCTAATGTGATATAAATTATCACTATCACGCCACTCATAAAATTCATAAGTTTTTGAACTGTTAAGATTTATTAATATATCATATACATAATCCATTATAAGCCATCTCCTTTATCTACAATAGAATAAATTATTAATAATAAACCAATAATAAAATATATATATATAAATTTATCACTAATAAATTGTACATATTCTAAAAAATTATACCCTATTGATAATAAATTTGTATATAAAATCATTAAAGTAAGTGATAAAACGATTAATGCATATCCAATCAAAAACAAAAGTATATTTTTGCGCATTATTTTCACCTAATAATTTATATGTAAAATAGTTATTATTATAACTTATTAGGATTATTATCTATTTCTATATTAACTATCCTATTAGTTTTATAATGATTTACTAATTCTTTTAATACTTTAAATAAGTTATCATCTTTTTTATATTTAATAATACATTGAAATCTATATATATTATTAATTTTAAACATAAATGATGTAGTAGGACCTAATATAATATCAGATTTTGATAAATTATTTTTTAAATAATTTTTGACTTTAGTTGCTTCAATGCTTCCTTCTTTATAATCTTTAGATAGTATTCTAATTAGAGTAATATAATAATATGGTGGATATTTTAATATTTTTCTTATATTCATTTCTTTGTTATAAAATGATATATAATCATGAATCTTAGTATATTGTATACTATAATGATCGGGATTAAATGTTTGTATTATAACCTCTCCTAGTATATCACTTCTACCTGCTCTACCTGCAACTTGACTTAATAATTGAAATGTTCTTTCGCTACTTCTGAAATCTGGTATATTTAAACTAATATCAGCATTTATAACACCGACCAAACTTACCTTAGGAAAATCTAGCCCTTTGGCTATCATTTGAGTACCTAACAAGATTTTGTATTTCTCATTTTTAAATGCTTCAATTATTTTTTCATGACTACCCTTTTTTGATGTTGTATCAACATCCATTCTAATAATTGGTACATTAAATATAGTTTTTAATTCTTCTTCTACTCTTTGAGTACCATATCCTAAATCTTTTATTTCACTACTTTCACATTCAGGACATATATTTAATGGATTAGCTGAATATCCACAATAATGGCATCTCATCATATTACTAGTTTTATGATAAGTTAAGGAAATATCACAATTAGGACATTTATGTACAAAACCACAATTTTGACACGTTATAAATGTAGAATAACCTCTCCTATTTAGTAGTAATATTATTTGTTCATTTTTATCTAATTTTTCTTTAATTTTATCTAATAAAATGTTTGAAAATATTGAATATTTTTTCTTATTTTCTTCTCTCATATCTACTATGTTTACTATTGGTAATACACTCTTACCAACTCTTGATGGTAACGTTAATAATTTATATACCCCTTTTTTAGCACGTGCAAAAGATTCAAGCGATGGAGTTGCACTACCTAATATAAGTGGACATGAATGAAATTTACTTCTCAATTTAGCTATATCTATAGCATTATATCTAGGATAATTATCTTGTTTATAGCTAGATGTATGTTCCTCATCTATAATTATTACACCAATATTTTTAAGTGGTGCGAATACAGCGCTTCTTGCTCCTATTACAATTTTAACTTCATTATTTATTATTTTTCTATATTCATCAAATTTTTCAACATTAGATAGCCCACTATGTAGTACAGCAATTTTTTCTCCAAAAACAGATGTAAATCTACTAACCATTTGAGGTGTTAAACTTATTTCAGGAACTAACATTAATGCTTCTTTGTTTAAAGATAGCGCATGTTTAATTATTTCTATATATACTTCTGTTTTACCAGATCCAGTTACACCATATAATAAATATGTATCACTTTTATTTATATTATTTATTACTTCAGTTGCGACATATCGTTGTTTTTCAGTAAGTGTTATTACTTTTTTATTTTCTATATTATGTATTTTAAATCTATTTATTATTTGTTCTTCTATCTTTATTAAATCTTTATTTAATAAAGTTTTTACTATAGATGAATCAAATAGTGTTTTTTCTAATCTATTATTATTTATTAAACAACTTAATAATTCTATTTGCTTTTTTGCTCTTTTATTATTATCTATATATTTATTTATTGTATCAATGTCTTTATTTAATAATATATATTTAATAGTTTTAGGTTTATATTCGTTTTTTACTTTAGCTTTATATGCACTAGGTAACATGGCTTGATAAGCTGTTATTAATTTACATATACATGTATCACTAATATATTTACCTATATTCATAAGTTCTTCATTTAATATTTGTATATCATCTATAACACTTATAATATTTTTTACTTCAAATTCAGATATTACAGTATCAGTATCTTTATATATTTTAACTATAAATCCTTCTATTGTTTGTCTTCCAAATGGTACCAATACTCTTACACCTAATTTTATTTTATCAATTAGATTTTTAGGAACATTATATGTAAATATTTTATCTAATGTTTCTGCCTCTAATTCAATTAAAACACCTATTTTCATAACAACACCTCTTAACTAGCAGTAAATATAGAATATCATATTTTTAAATTGTTTTAAAGAATAAAGTTGAATATATTAAAATTTATTTCATAATATTAATTGTAAGTTAAGGAGGCATAAGTTATGGGAACATTAAAAGTTTCATCAAAATCTAATCCAAATTCTGTTGCAGGTGCCCTAGCAAATGTAATACGAGAAAAAAATGAAGTAGAGATTCAAGCTATTGGTGCTGGTGCATTAAATCAAGCAATAAAAGCAATTGCGATAGCACGTGGCTTTGTTGCTCCTTCAGGGAAAAATTTGATATGTATACCTGCATTTACAGATATTATAATAGATGGCGAAGAAAGAACAGCCATCAAACTTATTGTAGAATCAAAATAAAGCTATTGGATTATTCCAAATAGCTTTATTTATTAAATTATTCGTTAACTGATTCTTTTAATTTGCTTCCAGCTTTGAATGTTACAACATTTTTAGCTTCAACATGGATTTTTTCACCAGTTAATGGATTTCTACAATCTCTAGCAGCTCTTTGTTTAGATTCAAATACTCCAAATCCAACTAAAGTAACTTTACCATTAGTTTTTAATCCTTCTTTAATTCCTTCCATAATTGCATCTAATGCTCTTCCAGCATCAGCTTTTGTTAATCCAGCATTAGCTGCTGCATACTCTATTAATTCTTGTTTTGACATTTCTTATACCTCCTATTATGTCTAATCATGTAGTTTGTAGCCACGCTATAATTACTACATTATTACAATACCATTTTTTATAGTTTAAATCAATATAATTATTGATTTTTCCATACTTTTTTTATATTATTTTATCTAATATAGTTATCGGATAAAAATTTTTTGTTAATATTTTTTGATTTTCAGATGAAATATTCTTATTAAAATAATCTTCATCTAAATATAAATAATTATCTATAAATGTATTTATTACATTTTTTGAAAATTTTTCATCATTTTTAAACAACATAAATATATCTTTTATATCATTATTTTTCATATAATTAAAATATAATATATCATCTTTATCTAATGTAGATACTTTTTTTGCACACGTTTTAAAATAATCATGTAATAAAACATATATTTCATATGATTTAATATTATTGTTATCTGCAGGTAAATGTAAATAAAAATTTATAATTTTATATACATTTTCACCAAATTTAAAAATAAATTTATCAATTATACCATATATATTATCTCTAGCCATAGTATTAATAGATACATAATCAATATCTTCATTTATAATTTTATCTTTATTATCTTGATATATTTCAAATATTTCACAACAATAATTATAAGTAACTGTTTCTTTAATTTCTTCATCATCATCATATAACATAACTAATTCGTCATCATCTTTACCTTTTAATAATTCAACTAAATCATAGTTTTCATCATCTTCATTATCTGTTACAAATTCTTCGTTATCTCTTATAAAATCAGAAACTATTTTCTTAATTATATCTTTTTTATCGTTATAAGATACACAATCAATAAAATCTATAGCTGTTATTAATATATCATCAATTTGATCATATTCTGAAACAATTAAATCTACAACATAATCATCATAATTATTAACAGAAATATCATCATATAATTCTTTTCCATTATCGAATTGTATTTTATCATCAGGATTTTTTTTATTTGATAAATATACATCTTGCATAATAAGAGTTGCATTCAATTCTCCACTATAAATATCAATAAATTCATCAATTTCAAATGTTTTAACATATTTTTTAATTTCTTTACACTTATCTAATAAAACATCATTAAATTCTTCTATCATAAAATCCTCCACCACACCAGTAAATAATATAAAATATTTGCTTTTTCTACAGTTATTATAAAACAAAAATTTATAAAAAACAATATATTTTTAGATTATTGTGAACATTTTTTTGTATATAATATAATAAATTAAATATATTAATAATGAGGTGTTATTATGAACTTAAAAAAATTAAAAATTATATCAACTATTTCAATATTTATAATAAGTGCATTATGTCATTTTATATATGATATATTCCCAAATTTTATTACAAGTATATTTTTTCCTGTAAACGAAAGTATATTTGAACATCAAAAAATGATTTTAACATCTTTTCTATTATGGTCAATAATAGAATATTTTATATTAAAAAAGATAAAACATAATAATTTCTTTATAGCTTTATTAATATCTAGTTTAATATGTATTATATTTGTAACATCAGTTTTTTCTCCAATATATTTAGTATTATTAAATAAAAAAGATAATATGTTAATAACATTAATAGTTTTCTTTATTGGTATAATATTATCACAAATAGCAAGTTATTATATTTTAAAAAGTAAAAGAAATTATAATAAAGTTAATATTATTTCGTTAATTATATATATATGTTTAATCATATCTTTTGCATATTTAACATATAATCCAATTAAAAATGATTTATTTTTTGATTTTGTAAAGAAAAAATATGGAATATAAATTAGCTATTCCATATTTTTTCTAATTCTTTACATCTTAATTTATCCATACTAGGTGTATCTATTAATTTATAAGGTATTTTCAAATCTTTATATTTAGATATAGCCATAGTATGATATGGTAACAATTCTTTTTTTAATACATTAGGAATATTTTTAGTATATTCTTTTAATTTATAAATATATTCTTCATTATCATTTATTCCTGGAATAATAACTTGTCTTAACCAAATTTTTTTATTTCTTTTTATTAATTCGTTTAAAAACAAATTAAATTCATCTATACTATGACCAGTAATCATTTTATATCCATCAGGTGTAATATGTTTAATATCTAATATAACTAAATCAACATAGTCTAATATATCATAATTTTTACATCCAACACCAGATGTATCTAAACATATATTAATATTTTCATCTTTTAATAATTTACAAGTTTCAATAAGAAATTCTGTTTGTAATAATGGTTCTCCACCAGAAAAAGTTACTCCTCCATCACTTCCATAATAAGGTTTGAATCTTTCAATTTTTTTTAAGATATCTTTAGGTGTATACGTATTACTATTCTTTATATTCCACATTTCTGGATTATGGCAAAATATACACCTTAATAGACACCCTTGCATAAATATAACTGTTCTAAGTCCAGGACCATCAACAAGTCCCATAGACTCGATTTTATTTATATAACCTATCATTACATTGATGAATGGAAAGTTCTAGATATTACTTCTTCTTGTTGTTTTCTAGTAAGTCTATTAAATCTTACTGCATAACCTGATACACGTATTGTAAGTAGTGGATACTTTTCAGGATTATTCATTGCATCTATTAATGTTTCTCTATTTAATACATTTACATTTAAATGATGTGCTCCTTGAGAAAAATATCCGTCCATAAGTGTTACTAAATTTTTAATTCTTTTTTCTTTATTTTCACCTAATGATTGTGGAATAATTGAAAATGTATTTGATATACCATCTTTACAACAATTACAATAATCTAATTTAGCAACAGAATTAAGGCTAGCTATTGCTCCACTCTTATCTCTTTCATGCATTGGGTTAGCTCCTGGAGCAAACGCAACTCCTTTTGCTCTACCGTCTGGAGTAGCACCAGTTTTAGATCCATACACAACATTAGATGTAATTGTTAAAACTGACATAGTAACTTCTGCATCTCTATATGTTTTATGTTTACATAATTCACTATGCATTTTTTCAAGTATTTCTTTTGCAATATTATCTACTCTATCGTCATCATTTCCATATTTAGGATAATCTCCTTCAATTTCAAAGTCAATAGCTATACCATCTTCATTTCTTATTGGTTTAACTTTAGCATATTTAATTGCTGATAAAGAATCAGTTGCAACAGAAAGTCCAGCAACACCATATGCCATATATCTATGCACATCTGTATCGTGTAAAGCCATTTGTCCGGCTTCGTATGCATATTTATCATGCATATAATGAATTATATTCATCGCACTAGCATATATTGAAGCTACTTTTTCTATCATTTTAAAGTATGATGCTTTAACTTTTTCATAATCAAGAACTTCATCTTTCATTATTTCAAATCCATCAATGACATGATCAAATTTCATTTCATCAATACCACCATTGATAGAATAAAGTAAAGCTTTAGCTAAATTACAACGTGCTCCAAAGAATTGCATATCACGTCCAACTCTCATCGCTGAAACACAACACGCTATTGCATAATCATCGCCATATACAGGACGCATCAAATCATCGCTTTCATATTGAATTGCATCAGTATCAATACTCATCATAGCGCAATAATCTTTAACTGATTTAGGTAGTTTTGTCCTCCATAATACTGTCATATTAGGTTCAGGTGCAGTATCAAGGTTAGTTAGTGTGTGTAAAAGTCTATATGATGTTTTAGTAACCATATTTCTGCCATCTTCACCAATACCACCAATTGAACATGTTACCCATGTTGGATCACCAGAAAATAACTCATCATATTCAGGTGTTCTTAGATGTCTAACCATTCTAAGTTTAATTACAAATTGATCTATTAACTCTTGAATACTTGCTTCATCTATTAATCCGTTTTTAATATCTCTTTCAAAATAAATATCTAAGAAAGCATCAACTCTACCTAACGACATTGCTGCCCCATTGTTTTCTTTAACGGATGCTAAATATCCAAAATATAACCATTGTACAGCTTCTTTTGCATTTGATGCAGGACGTGAAATATCAAATCCATAACTAAGTGCCATATCTTTGATTTCTTTTAATGCACGATATTGCATAGATAATTCTTCACGTGTTCTAATAAGCTTTTCATCCATTTCGCCTAAATATTTATTATCCCATTCTTCTTTTTTCTTTTCCATAAGATAATCTATACCATATAAGGCTACTCTTCTATAGTCCCCTATTATTCTACCACGACCATATGCATCAGGTAATCCTGTAAGTAATCCATTGTGTCGTGCTTTTCTAATCTCATCAGTATATGCATCAAATACACCTTGATTATGACTCTTTCTAAATTCATTGAAATATTTATCAACAGTCGGATTTAATTTGTATCCATATGCATTTAATTCTGAATAAACCATACGTATACCACCGTAAGGATTCACTATCCTTTTTAATGGTGCATCTGTTTGTAATCCATATATAACTTCATTGTCTTTGTCTATATATCCAGCATCAAAAGCATTTATTCCAGACATATGATCTACATCTATATCAAGAACATGTTTTTTTAGCTCTTCTTTTAGTAATTCACTACATTTGTTCCATACTTTTTTTGTTTTATCAGTAGTTCCTACTAAAAAAGAAGAATCCCCTTCATAAGACTTATAATTTTTTTGAATAAAGTCTCTTACATCTATATCTTCTTGCCATGCTCCTCCAACAAAGCCATTCCATTGTTCCATAACATCAACCCTTCCTACAACTTAAATGTCTATGTTATTAGCGTTTACCAAATCAATTATATATATACTGTTTTAATATGTCAATATATTAAAAAAAAATAAAAAAATTTGTTTCACAATAACATTTTTTTATTTTATTTTAGAATTTGTTTTAGAATAATAATTTATGTTCCATAATCGTCCATTAATATAGTAAGATTCAAGTCTAATTCTATTTAATTTTGCTAATTTTTCGTGCAATTTAATAGAAGGTATATTAAATTCAAATACTGTACTACTAACACTAGCAACTCAAATCGAAAACAATTCAT
>CALVSV010000085.1 GCA_944359595.1 uncultured Bacilli bacterium | reverse complement strand
GTACATCGGATACCCCTTTAATTATTACTGGTATAGTAATATCTTCTTCACGTGCTGCATTTACTACTAATCCATCAGTAAGATTTATAGGATTTATTCTTACTCCTGTAACTTCTTTTGATACTTCATCACCTAATGTAACACTTATATTTATTTTTGTATCAGAAATTGATCTTATTCCATTAGGTTTTTTTATAGTTTCAGAATATTCTTTATCTTCATCTAATCCATCTACATCTATTTCAACAGGAATATATGTTATAGTATCTAATAATTCTTCATTTCCATAAATAGTTACTTTAGTAATATCTGAATTAATACTAGCTAAAGCTTTACCAAACACTACATCACCTTTTGGTACAATTCTTACTGCAACTTCCTTATGTGGAGATGCAATTTCAACATTTGCACTTAATTTAGATGGAACAATTTCAACATCTACTATATTACCTTCTTCATCATATGCTCTTAAAGGTATATCTTTAACTTCAACATTACCTTCACTTGTATTAGCAAAGTTATCAACATCTAATAGTGCTCTTACAGTCGCAACTTTATCAAGAACATGTTCTGCCCCTTTAACAATTACTTCGTCTTGATTTGTTTCAATATTTTGAATAGTTAACTTATCATCTAATTTATCTTCGTTTAATATATCTACAGTAACTTCTTTGCTCATAGATTTTTTTGGATATATAATTACTGTCGCAACACTAGGATCTAATTTATAGTCAATAGACGATAGTGATTGTTTATATCTTAAGCTAACTCTATGTGTTCCAGGTTTTAAATCAGACAAATCTATTGTGACATCATGTGTAGAAATCTGCTTAGCTAAATATAAATCTGAACTTCTACCAATCAGTGTTATATCAACTGATTCTGGCAAGCCTTCAACAACATAAGATTCTTTATTATATATATAAGTTATAGGTTGGTCATATATAACCTCTGCACTAGTTTGTGATAATACTATGGATTTATTGTCTACCATAATAAATACTATTAATGCTAAAAATAATGAAATAAATATTAATGTGTTTTTTTTAGTCATCCATTTTTCTAAATATTTACTATTTCTATTTAAGAATTTATTTATATTCATTATCAATTTAGTAACTGGTGTAACGATGAATTTATCTAATTGTTTAAATAATTTACTAATCAAGTTCTTCATCTAAATTTTCCTCTTCTCTTTCTTCTTCTTCATCGTCTATCACCACTTCTTTTTTAGGTCTTAATTCATCAAGTAACATAACTCTAGCTTTTTCATTAGTAAGATTATAGTGCAACTCATTATTTATAGCTATTGATAATCTACCTGTTTCTTCTGAAACAACTATAGCTATACAATCAGTTTCAGAAGAAATTCCTAACGCCGCCCTATGTCTTGTACCTAGTTGCTTACTTATGTTTGTATCTGTACTAACTGGAAATACTGCTCCAGCACTAGTTATTTGATCACCTTGAATAATAGTTCCACCATCATGTAATGGATTATTTTTAAAGAATATTGCAATTAATAAATCGCTTGATATATCTGCATATAATTTTTTTGATTTATCTATATAGTCTTGTAATGATATATCACGCTCTATTACAATTAATGCACCTATTCTATATTTTTTCATATAGTCGCAAGCTTGTATAATTTCATATACTATTTTTTCTCTTTGATCAACCGTTAAAACTTTATGTCTTCCTAACAGTTGAGTTTTACCCAAGTGTTCTAAGACCATTCTAATCTCTGGTTGAAATATTATGATAAGAGCAATAGGTCCCCACTGTATTACATATTCTAGTAATAAACCAACCGTAGTAAGATCTAATAGATCACTTAATATTTTAATTACTACAATAAATAATACACCTTTAAATATTAGTACCATCTTAACATTTGTTCTAATTCTTTTCAAAATATAATAAAATATTATCCACACTATGGATACATCTAATAATTTTCTTAATAAGCTAAGTACTGTTGTTAATGTCACTATAACACGTCCCTTCACATCATATTATGATTATATCAAAAATATTTGACTTTTTAAATAAAAAACAAAAAAAAGTAGAAAAAATTACGAAGAAATTTGTACACCCAAAACTTCAGGTATTTCACTTTTTATAGCGAATTCTATTCCCTCTAATGTATAATCTAAATATCCGCACCCATAACAAGTTCCACCTAAACTAATATATACTATATTGTCTTCATATTTAACAAATTCTATAAGACCTCCATCTTCATATAATATTGGTTTAATATTATTTATTATTTCTTTTATTTTATCTTCTACCATTATTTCCTCCTATATTTAAGTACATTAATATTCCATCATCACCATTATAATAATTTTTTCTTATACTAATACATTTAAATCCTATTTTTTTATATAAATTAATTGCTTTTATATTTTTTTCATTCACTTCTAATGTAATATTAGAATAAGTCTTATAATTATTTATTAAATATTCAATTAATTTATATGCATAACCCTTACCTCTATATTTATCAACTGTATAAATATATGTTATTTCTATCCTATCATATATATCATCATATATTAAAAAAGATACTATTTCTTCATCCAACAAATACACATAAAATTTTTTAAATGGACTATTATCTATAATATCTTTTTTATCACTTATATCAACAATATATTTTAAATATTTATTATCACAGCTTATCATATTACTTCTTTTAAATATCTAGGATTTACAGTATGTGGATTAATATTAGGTTGATCTTTAGAATATTTTATAACTGCTTCAACATTATAATAATCATTATCTATAAATAAATAATTACCATTTAATTCGTTTAATTTATTTTTAATTTCTTCTTCTGTAGTTAATCCTTCATATATCGTATCATAATTTTTATTATATATTCCATAATAATTTTTATTTTTTTTATCTTTTATCATTGAAACATAATAATCATATCCAGTATATCCTATAACTTTATTCTTTAGTGATGAAGCTACACTAATATTTTTATTTAATACGAATGCCATAGTTTTAGCTATAGTAACACCTATTCTTAAACCTGTGAATGAGCCAGGTCCATTTACTACAACAATTTTATCTAAATCTTTAGCTTCTATATTGTTTTTATCCAATATTTCTCTAACTTTTTCAACTGCATATATAGAATGTTCTTTTATGTTCTCTAATTTTATACAATCAAATGTTTTTTCAGTATCAAGAGAAATTAATAATGTTTCACTAGAAGTATCTATATATAAAATTTTCATAAAATTGCCTCACAAATTTCTTCATATTTTTTGCCACGAGGTCGTATCAAAAGTATTCTTCTATCATCATCTACAACTTTAAACTTAATGTCTATTCTTTCTTCAGGTAGATAATCTTCAATAGTGTCAGCCCATTCGATTATAACAACTCCACCTTTATGATAATATTCTTCTATACCTAAATTATCTACTTTACCATCTAATCTATATACATCCATATGGTATAAAGGTAACTCTCCATTATATTCCTTAATTATGTTAAACGTTGGAGATGTAATAACTTCATCTATTCCTAAGGCTTGCGCAAAACCTTTTGTAAATACAGTTTTACCACTTCCTAAATCCCCGCTTAAACATATAACCATATTAGCAAATTTTTCTGATTCCATATTTTGAGCTAATTCAATTGTATCGTCTTCTGATTTTGATGTAAATTTAAATTCCATAACTCGTGTTCCTTTCATAATATCTTTAAACACCTATATTATAGCAAATATATTTGTTGTTATACAATACATTTATAATTTTTTATTTATTTTTTTATATTTTACTCATAAAATTATTATGAATATGAAAGATTTTATATATAAAAATAATAATGAAATTTATGAATTAAATATAACAAAATTATTATTGACTATAATTATTTTCGCACTATTTCATAGCTTATATTTAATAAATACACAAGAAAAAAGAATAAATAATATTAAAACTATTTCTTTAAAAGAAGCAACTAAACAAAAAATAATAAATAGATTTATAGTTTTAATAGTAACATTTATGTTTTTAATAATAGAAATTAATAAATTATATAGTTGTAACGATATCATAAAACAAAAAGCAAGAATAGCTGTAGTATCCTTTGCTTTTATATCTTTATTATTAGATGTTTTATTAAGTTTAAATGATTATAATACACTATAATTATTTTTTCTTTTTAGTACTTTTCTTTTTCGCTTTTTCAAGTTCTCTTTTTTCATCTTCTTTTTTCTTTTCTTCTATAAATATTTTTTTATATCCTGGTTCTAATTGATGACCATAAGTTTTATATGACCAACCAAGTAACATACCTAAAAAATAACTTACTGTATTTATTAATATATATACATACCATCTTGCACCATAAAACAACATTATTGATGGTGTAAACATAATAGGCACTAATAACCACATATAAAAATTTAATCCATTTTTATATGTATCAATAGTACTAAGTCCCATAATTAATATTATATTAATTACAACTAAAAATAATATTGAAATTATATTTTCAGCGCCATTAGGTAAAAAACTAATGTTTATAAACGGTATTAAATAAAATAATATTAAATAAAATACAACGTGTATTAATAATTGTTTAATGTGCTTATTCATAACACACTCACCTACCCTAAATAAATTAAATCATAAATTTAAAAATTATTCAACCATATAGAATAAATTTATTTATCTTTAATATATTTATATTGGTGATTATATGAATGATTTTGATCCAAATTTAAATATAGAATATCCTAAAATTATGATTTCAAAAAAAGATATTAAACTTGCATATAAACTACTAGATATATATTCTGGTAATATAAGTGAATTAACACAAATACAAATGTATTCATATCAAAGCATATATTTAAATAAATATACTGATTTAAGTAACATATTAAATTCTATTTCTAAAATAGAAATGAAACACTTAAAAATATTGGGAATATTAATATCAAAATTAGGTTTAATACCATATTTTGTTACATATAAAGATAACTGTGCGATTCCTTGGAATAGTGATTATGTAAATTTTACTACAGACTATAGAAGTATGCTAATTAATAATATAAATTCTGAAGTTGAAGCAATAAAATTATATAATGAAATAATTAAAGATACAGATGATACATATATTATAAATATAATACAAAGAATTATTAAAGATGAAGAAAAACATATTGAGATATTTAATAAATTGTTAAAACAATATGATGAAGATATATAATTATTCTAATACATTTAAATCGTCAATATTTTTATTTTCATCATAAATATGTAATTTTTCGTTTATATCGATTGTTGCAAGAAAGACATCTTCTATATTTTTTCCTCTAATCTTTAATTCTTTAATTAGCCAATCTTTTGTTTTATGTATTTTCTTTAAATTATTATACATTATTTTACCATCTATAATAACATTTGCGCATAATCCTTCCTTACTAGGTTTTAAATTCATATCTTTTAATGTAACTGTCTTATATTCTTCTTTTGGTAAAATACTAATTTTACCACTTGCTTCCATTACAGCATATTTTATTTGTGATATATCATAGTAATTATTACATCTACACTCTTCTAATAAATCATTTAAGTCAAATTTAAGCTTTTTTAAATTCTTTTTTATTAATTTTCCATCTTGTATAAGAATTGTAGGCACTCCCATAAAAAATCGCCTCATTCTTATACTTTTAACCGTTATATAATCTATTATATATGCAACTAATCCAAATACGATAACAGCTGTAATACCATTCATATATTGAGATTCAGTGTTTATTGTTGCTTCTGCTGCAAAATTACCAATAGATATACCTATAACATAATCAAATAAACTTAATTGTGATACTTGTTTTTTTCCTAATGCCTTAGTAACTAAAAACAAAGATACTAATGATATTATACTTCTTAACATTACATCTAAAACTTCTCCCCAATTTGTATTCATTGTCATCACCCAATTATATTATGAAAATATAATTATAATTTATTCAATATTAATTTGATGGTATCAATAATTTTTGACCTATAACAAGCAAATTAGAATTTAACCCATTTAACTCTTTTATATTATTTACTGATGTATTATATTTTTTAGCTATAGAGTATAAGCTATCCCCACTTTTTACAACATATTCTATATTATTTATATTTTTAATAGGTATTAATATTACTTGACCAACAGACAACATATTAGAATTTAAATCATTAATCTGTTTTAATTCATCTACAGAAATTCCATTTTTATTAGCGATTGAATATAGTGTATCACCACTTTTTATAGTATATTCAAAAAATTGATCTGGGTTAACATCATCATAAGTTAATTTTAATATTTGACCTACACTTAACGTATTACTCGTTAAATTGTTAATACGTTTTAATTCATCTACTGACATATCAAATTTATTAGCTATTGAATATAGTGTATCTCCCTTTTTAACTACATATATATTGCTATTATTCGGTATTTTTAATTGTTGACCTATATTTAATTGATTACTTGTTAAATTATTTAAATTTTTAATTTCATCAACTGATACATTATATTTTTGGGCTATTGAATATAAAGTATCTCCTTTTTTTACAGTATATATTTCTATATTATTCATATCATCTTTCAATTTTAATATTTGACCTACACTTAACGTATTACTTGTTAAATTATTAATACGTTTTAATTCATCTACAGATATACCAAATCTATTAGCGATTGAATATAGTGTATCCCCTTTTTTTACAATATATTCATCTTGTAATTCGGGTGCTTCATATTGTACACCAATATAATTTGCGATAGCACGAACAACTGCTTCAGCATATCTTTCATAGTTTTCTTTTAATCTATTGGCATCATTTACATTATCTATAAAACCATATTCAATTAAAATAGATTCAGCAGGTTCGGTTTCTCTAATTATATAATAATAATCTTTATTTTGATTATTTGGTAATGTTTTCTGATAATATCTCCTTACCTTTTGTCCTTCTTTTTCTATTTCTTCTAAAATTGATTTAGATAAAGTCTCATTATTTCTTAAAGCATAAATTATTTCTGCACCTTCCCCACCTCGCGATGGTCATTGTGTAGTTATATTTCTTTTAAAATTTTATATTTTTTTCTTTACACCATTCATTAAATACATAATGATAGTAATCTGATGAATAATCCCTATATTCTTCATATAAATTATGTCTTTTTAAAGATTCATAAAATTTATCCATATAATTATGATTTCTTAATATATAAAATAATTCCTGTCTTATTTGTTTATCATCCCAAATATTTTTAACAAACTCTGACATAATTTCTTTATGATTTATAAACTCATAATTAGGCAATGCATATATGTTAAGTGAAGCCTTAGATGGAAGTTTTTCATAATCTTTGTCTGTTGGATTATCTGGTAAGTATTTCTTTAAATAATCTAAAGGGTTTACTATTTCCATTGTATCAGTTTTCAAAAATACACATTCATTATCATGGATATTCATTAAAACATCTGCTATTGTATATTCATTATTACTCATTAAAATATCACCTATAAATTATTTGTTTTTCATTAAATTTTCTATTATATATTCATGAAGTCTAGGCATTGTAATTAGCAAATAATCATATCTTTCTAAATACATAAATATTTCTGAAGAATCTCCCCTACTGTAATATCCAGGTGATACCTTTTCACTACGTTTTAAAGTTCCTTTAAAGAATTTAATTAAATTTGAATTGCATTTATCTACTCTCTTTAAGTATTCCTTTGCTTTTTTATCATTGCCTAACTTATAATATAACGCAAATAAAGGGAATAACATTTCCATATCTTCTTCTGGATATTTTTTATACAATTTTAACATATCATTTTCTTCTTCTAATGTTGCATATATAGCCATAAGTAAATATCTAGCACCCATATTATCATTTTCATTTAATCGTAAAACTTCTTTACATACATTTTTTGCTTGACTAATTTTTCCTTCTTCTAAAAGGTATTCAGCTTTAATAACTAAACCTCTGATATACGGTCTTGTTTCAAATATACCATAAAAATGTCCGATATTTTCTTTATCAAAATATTTTTCTTTTGTTAACCTATTTTTTTCAGTTTCTAAACCAGCTTCTAATAGTTTCATTCTTTTTATTCCATTTTCTTCTAAGTCACACTGAAATATAATTGCATCAAAACATTCTGGACTAATTTTATATGCTTTTTTAGCTAAATTTATTGCTTCTTTTTCACTTGCAGCATGTTGTGCTTCTTCTAATAATTCATAAGCATCATCTAATGGGGTATTTTTATACTCTATTTCTCCATTATTGTACAATTTTATAAATTCTTGCAATTTTTCGTTTGCTTCATCAATATTTTCAACGTTATTATTTTTTAAAAATTCTTGTAACATATTATTAAGTTTATTATCCATATACTTCTCCTACTTTCTTTTAATCTACATTCAACTCATTAATATACTCTATAAAATAAAGCGGAATGTTTACTATTTTACCAGATTTACTTAAATTATTTAATGAGAATCTAAATGATATTTCATTATCATTTTTAGCATTATATTTTGTTAAACTATTATGATTAGTACTTTTATCTGATTTTACTTCTATAGGAATTATTTTATTATTTCTTTGTATTACAAAATCTATTTCATTTCTATCAAAA
>CALVSV010000084.1 GCA_944359595.1 uncultured Bacilli bacterium | reverse complement strand
ATAATAGAATTATATTGGCTACTTTTGCATCTAATATATATAGATTAAAACATATTGTAGAAACTTGTAGAAAAAAAAAAAGAAAAATAGCACTTTTTGGTAGAAGTATGGAAACAAGTATAGAAATAGCAATACAAGGGGGATATATAAAAGATAAATCTATATTTGTGACACCAGAACAAGCAAAGAAACTTCCACCAAATAAAATAACTTTATTATGTACCGGATCACAAGGTGAACCACTTGCTGCTCTATCAAGAATAGCAAACGGGAGCCACAAATTAATAAAATTAATGCCGTCTGATGTAGTTATATTTTCATCTTCACCAATACCAGGCAACGGACTTTCTGTATCAAGAGTAATAAACAAATTATATTTACAAGGGGTTAGAGTTTATAATAATTCAAACTATGAAGAAGTTCATGCATCTGGACACGCAAAAGAAGATGAATTAAAATTAATGTTAAGGTTAATAAAACCTAAGTATTTTATGCCTGTTCATGGTGAGTTTAGAATGTTGAGAAGACATGCTGATATAGCAATTGAACTTGGTATGCCACGAGAAAATACATTTGTTCTTGAAAATGGTGATATATTATCATTAACTAAAGATAAAGCTTTTGTTTGTGGTAAGACACAAGCTCAAGATATATATGTAGATGGCAATAGAATTGGTGATGTAGGTAATTTAGTTATTAAAGATAGAAAGATGATGTCTAGTGATGGTATACTTGTTATTATCGCAACTATAGATTCTAGTAAAGCTAAAATATTATCTAAACCAATTATTACTACAAGAGGTTTTGTACTTGTAAATGAAAATGCTGAATTAATTAAAAAAATAGAAGATGTATCTAATAATATAATAACTAACAAACTTAAAGAAGAAAATTATAATTATAATGATATGAAATATGCAGTTGTTAGTGGTACATCGTCATTTATAAGAAACGAAACTGGTAGAAATCCAATAATTATTTCAATGATTACAGATATTAAAGATCTTATTAAATAAAAAAATTACTAGTATTATTACCTAGTAATTTTTTTATTTAAGCTAGTTTACACTAAAACTTTATTAATGTATAATAAAATATGTGTGGAGGGCGTATGTATGATTAATTTAGATAATTTTAATGATAAACAAAAAGAGGCAGTATTATATAATGATGGTCCACTCCTTATTTTAGCTGGGGCTGGTAGTGGTAAAACTAAAGTATTAACTACTAAAGTTGCTGCCCTTATAGATAGTGGGATAGATACTAGTGAAATATTAGCTATTACTTTTACTAATAAAGCTAGTAAAGAAATGAAAGAAAGAATATATAATTTAATTGGTAGTGATGCTTATTATATACAAATATCTACATTTCATTCTTTTGGTTTAAAAATATTAAAAGATAATTATGAATTACTTAATTATAAGAAAAACTTTACAATAATAGATAGTGATGATTCTTTATCTGTAATAAAAAAAATAATGAAAGAAATTAATGTTGATCAAAAAATGATAAGCCCTAGATATATTAAAGATAATATTAGTAGCGCTAAAAATAGTTTAGTTGATGAATTTGAATATTCTAAATATGCAAATACTGATAATGAAATAATAATTGAAAAAGTATATAAAAGATATCAAGAAAAATTAAAAATAAATAATTCTGTTGATTTTGATGATTTATTAGTATTGCCTATAAAATTATTTAAAGAATATCCTAGTGTATTAAAAGCATATCAAGAAAGATATAAATATATTTTAATAGATGAATATCAAGATACTAATGAAGCTCAATATGTACTTACTAAAATGATTAGTGCAAAATATAAAAATATATGTGTAGTAGGTGATAATGATCAAAGTATATATTCTTTTAGAGGAGCAAATTATCAAAATATATTGAATTTTGAAAAAGATTATAAAGACGCTAAAGTAATAATGCTAGAACAAAATTATAGATCTACAAAAACTATATTGGATGCCGCAAATAGTGTAATTAAAAATAATAAATATAGAAAAGATAAAAAATTATGGTGTGATAATAATGTTGGAGAAAAAATTACATATTATAGAGCATTAAATGAAAGAGATGAAGCAGATTATATTTCTTTAGAAGTAGAAAAAGCTTTATCGAATGGTGTTTTACCAACCCAAATAGCAGTAATATATAGAACTAATGCACAATCAAGAACGTTAGAAGAATCGTTTTTAAAAAATAATATTCCATATAAAATAATAGGTAGTTTTTACTTTTATAATAGAAAAGAAATTAAAGATTTAATATCTTATTTAAAATTATTATATAATAATAATGATGATGTGAGCTTGATGAGAGTAATTAATGTACCTAAAAGAGGAATAGGAATTAAAACAATAACTAATTTAGAAAATAAGGCTGAAATAAATAATATTAGTATATATGATGCAATAGATAGTGGTAAAGAATTAATATTCAAAAACATAATAGAAGATATAAAAAAGGAAATGGATAACATTAACTTAACTAAATTAATTGATTTAGTTTTAGATAAAAGCGGAATGCGTGAAGCTTTAATAAATGAAAATACTATTGAAGCAGATTCAAGATTAGAAAACTTAGAGGAATTTAAATCTATTACTAAAAACTTTGAAGAAAGAGAAGGTATAATATCATTAGAAGATTTTTTAAATGAAATTACACTAGTAAGTGATGTTGAGGAACACAAAGACAGCAAAGATAGAGTTACTCTTATGACTATGCATGCAGCAAAGGGGTTAGAGTTTGATTATGTTTTTATTTCAGGAATGGAAGATGGTATTTTTCCAAGTAATAAATCATTTTATGATGAACAAGAAATTGAAGAAGAAAGAAGGCTTTGTTATGTTGCGATAACAAGAGCTAAAAAGAAATTATACATTGTAAACGCAAGAAAAAGAAGATTGTATGGTATAGACAGTAATAATCCACCTAGCAGATTTATAAGTGAAATAGATAAAAACTGTATTGAAAATAATAGTGGTAATGCAGTAACTAAAATAAATGTATATAAAGATAGAGAGGAAGAAGATTTTGTTACAGACATAAATTTTAAAGTTGGTGATAAAGTCATTCAAGATAAATATGGTAATGGAATTGTTGTATCCTTAAATGATGAATTTATGTTTATTGCTTTTCCTTTCCCAATAGGTATTAAAAAATTTGTGAAAAATCATAAATCAATAAAATTAGAAAAATAGTTTAAATTTCAAATAATATATGATAATATATATGTAAGTGCTGGAATAGCTTAGATGGTAGAGCAATCGTCTCGTAAACGATAGGTCGCAGGTTCAAGTCCTGTTTCCAGCACCATTGGGAAATCTGTCCAGACTTTTAAAGTTTTGGATTTAATATAGAAAATATCAATTTCTAAAAGAAGTTGGTATTTTTTTGTTATTTAAAGAAAGGACAGATTTAAATGATTAATATTGTA
>CALVSV010000083.1 GCA_944359595.1 uncultured Bacilli bacterium | reverse complement strand
TTCTACAAATTGGCATAATAACGAAAATGATTATTCATATTTTGTAGAGTATTATTTAGGAATAATATTGAATGCTTATAAAGAATTTGATTCTAGAATAAATATTTTTGAAAGAAAAAAAACAACTGCTTATGATAGAATTATAGATATATTTAAAGAGAATATTGTTCCAATAAATAAAGCATTTATAATAAATAAATGTCCTAATTTAAGTGAAACTACAATTGAAAGAACATTAAATAAATTGCTTAAAGAAGATAAAATTGTTAAAATCTCTGGTGGAAGATATACAAAATATAAATGGAACAATTGATTATCTCTAGATAAATTTATATAAATTCAATACTTTATGTTCTAATTAATATATAAATACATATTATTTAATGACTTATTAGAAAGTAGGTAATTAAATGAATAAAAATGAAATTATTAAAAGTATAGCTGAACGAGGTAATGGCGACATATATTTAGGGGTTGTTGGTGCTGTTAGAACAGGAAAGTCAACGTTTATAAAAAAATTTATGGAAAATTTAGTCCTACCATTTATGAATGATGAATATGAAAAAAAACGTATAATAGATGAAATGCCACAATCTGCTGCGGGTAAACAAATTATGACTACAGAACCTAAATTTGTTCCAAATAATGCAGTAAAGATTAATATTGATGATTATAGTATTAATGTAAGACTTATAGATTGTGTTGGATATATAGTCAAAAACGCTATAGGTTATGAAGATGAAAATGGCCCTAGAATGGTTAAGACGCCATGGTATGATGAAGCAATACCATTTGTTGAAGCAGCGCAAATAGGAACAGAAAAAGTTATTAAAGATCATTCATCTATTGGAATAGTAATAACTACTGATGGAAGTTTTGGCGAACTATCTAGAAGTGATTATGTTAATGCAGAAAAAGAAGTTTTAGAAGAACTAAAAAACATTAATAAACCACATATAATTATATTAAATTCTATACATCCAATGTTACCAGAAACACTTAAATTAGCACAAAACTTAAAAGATGAATATAATGTACCAGTAATACCTATGAATGTAGATATTATGAGTGAAAAAGATGTAGTAGAAATATTACGTGAAGCTCTATATGAATTTCCAGTATTAGAAGTTAAAGTTAATATTCCAGAATGGATCGCTATATTAAATCCTGATAATTGGTTAAAAAAATATTTTATTGAAAAGATAAAAGAAAGTATTAATGAAATCGATAAATTAAGAGATGTTGATAAAATAACTGACACATTTAAAAATCTAGAATATATCGATAAAGCATATTTATCAGATGTTGATACTTCAACTGGTGAAGTAACAATAAATTTACATGCTCCTAACAATTTGTTTGATAAAATATTAAAAGAAAGTATTGGTGTAACAATTGAAAATAAAGCCCAATTATTAAAGTTGTTTCAAGATTATAATGAAGCTAAGATTGAATATGATCAAATAAAATCTGCTTTAAAACAAGTTAAGCAAAGTGGTTATGGTATAGCTTCACCATCTCTTAAAGATATGAAGTTAGATACCCCTGAGATAATCAAACAAGGAACTCGTTATGGTGTAAAATTAAAAGCTGTAGCGCCATCAATTCATATGATTAGAGTAGCTGTAGAGTCAACATTTGAACCTATTATTGGTAGTGAATTACAAAGTAAGGAACTTATTAATTGTTTAACTAAAGACACTGAAACAAATCCGGAAAATATATGGAAAAGTGAAATATTTGGTAGAAGTTTAGATGTAATAGTAAAAGAAGGAATACAAGCTAAATTATCTATGATGCCAGATAATATTAGATATAAATTACAAAATACACTAACTAAAATAATAAATAAAGGATCTAATAATATGATCGCTATAGTTTTATAAAAACTAGCTGATGCTAGTTTTTTTATAATTAAAAAGATGAGTAGTATTAATCAATAAACTTTTCATCTACTTGCTCATCAATTTCTTTTAAAGTATTTTCGTTAACTTCATCATCAATTACTTCCCATGGTTCTTCATCATCTTCAACTGCAATTTTCATTTTAGTATCTCCTATTATTTCTATACCTAATTCTTTTTCAACAGTAAAATATATTTCATTATCTTTAATATCTACATTAGTACATGTCGGTTGTTTTAAACTTCTAACAATAATACTTGTATCATCAGATGAATTTGTATCAGTTCTTTTTCTTACGCTTACAATTTCAGAATATTCTAATTTTTTTGTAACTACTCCTGTTTTACTGTTATCATCATAAGAATACCAAATATTTACATCATAACTACCCTCGATAACAATTTTACCATTACTTTTAAATCCTTTGTATTGATGATTTATGATCCAACACCCTAATATAGTTGATGGAATATTTTCCGGTGTTAATGTATAATTATTTTTAAAATACTTTTTACCTTTACCAATTATGGCCTTAGTTACAATTTCTTTATAAGCTGCCATAATCATCCCTCCTCTATTTTAATGTATGCTTTAAAGTAAAAAAAGTGCCTAAAAAAATAAGATATTAAATCTTATTTTATTCATATTTATTTAAGTATTCTTCCATTGTTTTTACAAAAGCATCAACATATCCATCTTTATTGTTAATAATATTATTTAAATCACTATCTGATACCATAAATCCTAATTCAACTAAATATGATTCAACTCCTATAGGAGAATTATAATATTTGTTTTTTTCATATAATGGATTTCTTCCATCTACATATGCATTAGTATTTAATCCTCCTGTTTCTCTTATAAAGAAATAATATGTAGTATCTGTTGTTAGATCATATGGTTCATAACCATCTTTTCTCGCTTGTTCATTAGATGCTTCTATATCATAATAACTAAATGTTCTTAAATATAATCCATCTTCAATTTTATATGCTGATGATGGAGAATAATTTGTATTTGCACATTCAACTATATTTTGAACTAGCAAACGAGCCAAATCAACGTTAGTATTGTTTGGAACATATATTTCTACCCCACCAGTATTTAAATCGTATTCTGCACTATTTAAATGTATTGAGAAAGCATATTTAGATTTTACTTTATTAGGAATTACTGCTCTTCCATTGTCTCCATACATATCATATATGTCTAACTCTTCTTCGTTTGTACCATCTCTTGTTAATTTTACTTTTAAACCTAATTCTTCTAATTTTTCTTTTAATAATAAACCATATTCTAATGTTATATCTTTTTCACTATACCCATCAACAACGGCACCTCCATCTAAACCTCCATGTCCAGGATCTATTGTAATATCATATACATTACTAGGTAATTTTGTATCTTCTATATCTACTTTCATATATGAATATTTTTTCTCTTGTATATTTTTGTTATAATTATTTATAGTTATTTTATTATTTTTATCATTTTTAGTAATTGTATAATATGTAAACTTTTTAGTATCATCATCATTAATAATTTTATAATAATTAATATCATTTTTATTAGTATTATAATTTTTTTCAGACAATTTTAACGTAATAATATAATTACCAATAGATAATCCTTCTAGGTCAATACCCTCATTTATTTTGTCGCTAGTATAAAATGTAAGGTGCCCTTCTCTATTAACATCATATTCTATATCTACTTTAATATCTTTCCCGTCATTTATATTTTTAAATATAATTTTTGCATCATCAACATTATCTAAATATATTCTTTTATTTAATTCCCCACTAAAATTAAGGTGTGTACCATATATTCTAACTTTATCAAGTTTAGCTTCTTCTTTTTGCATACTATCTATAATATTTTTAATATTTAAATCTTCTTTACTAGTTTTATCACGATTAATAAATAATATAACTCCAACAACTATTACTACTAATAATAAAATACAAAAAATTATTCTACCTATTCTATATCTACATCTTTTCACTAAGTAATCCTCCCATTAGCACTAATATAACATAAAATAATAAAAATATAAAGATTCTTCTCTTTATATTTTTATTATTTTATATGCATCATATCCACCAATAATATTAATTGCATCAAACCCTTTAATAGTTAAATAATTTACTAATCCTTTACTTATAGTTCCCCTATCACAATATATATAATATTTTTTATTTTTTATTAAATATTTTTCAGTATTAAACATAAGTTCATTTTTAGATATATTTATTGCATATCGTATATGTCCTAAATTATATTTTGTATTAGTTCTAATATCTATTAATGATATTCCAGGCTGTAAAATCTTATTTAATTCTTTTACAGTTATTGAATTCATAAAACCATCCCTAATACATTGTATGATTATATATTAAAATGTTGTCTAATTTTTATCTAGTATTTTTCTACTTATATAATTATATATTTTAAACATATCATCAAGAGGTATTGGTTTATAAAAACTTAAAATAACTTTATAGCCACTATCTAGACTCATTTCTATAATTGCATTCATATTTTCTATATCTAAACTGTAATCAGATACACTAGAATACATTATAGAGTATATTTTTCTTCTAAAGCCACGAGCGCCTTTTTTATCTTCTAATATAATTCTTTTATTAGTTAGTATACCAACGTCTCTTACCGCTTTAAAAGCACATACTATTTCTTCTTCTTTTTGAATCAAATCAAGTAATTCTTTATCAATTGTTTTAACATCAATTATCTCTTTAAAGTTCATAGCTGGTGTTAAAGGTCTAAATTTAATAAATGCCATGTAATCACTCCCTATTAAAATCTATAATAATTGTATCAAAACAAATAATCAAAGTCTATAGCTTATAATAAAAATTTTAAAAACCATATTGTATTTATATCTATTTAATGTTATAATTAATTCTGTAATTTGCTTCCGTAACTCAGTTGGTAGAGTAGTCGACTCTTAATCGAAATGTCCAGGGTTCGAGCCCCTGCGGGAGCACCAGTGTATATAACAAGGAGCTGAGTAGAAATGAATAATTTTTATTCAGCTCTTTTCTTTGTCTTTTTTTCGTTTTGGAAAAAGGTGTAAATGTTAATAATTTTTTTTAATTTATTTTATACTATTTTGTTTTTTTGTCATTATAATTTTGAAATTTTATTCGTTTTTTGGTTTATATAATTTAAAAATTAACAATTAGTTGAAAGAAGTAGTAGTGTATCTAGTTATTTAAATGCTTTACAAAATCAAATAGATGATAGTAATTCACAAATCATTGAATCAACATCTGTTATCAGTTCTAAACCTAAATCTAGAATATTAAGTTTATTTAAGAAAAACACAAGAAAATAAGATGATTTCAAGCATTAACGCTCATAATCATCTTTTTTCTTAATTTTCATTGTTTAAAACTTTTTCTACTTCACTAATTAATTGTTCTTTATTAGGAATATAATAAGTATATGTTGAAGCAAAGATATTATTAGATAATCCACCTAAAGCATATTCCAACATTACTTTATCTTTTTCAGCACATAGTATAATCCCTATTGGTTTGCCATCGTCTTCGCTATTTATTGCTTGTTCATAATAGTTCAAATACAAATTCATTTGTCCTAAATTTTCAGCTTTTAACTTATTCATCTTTAAATCTATTAAAACATAAGATTTCAAAAACTTATTATAAAATACCATATCCACATAATAATCAGTATTGTTAAGAGTTATCCTTTGTTGACTACCAACAAACATAAAACCTTTACCTAATTCAAGAAGAAAATCTTCTATATGTCTTATTAATTTATATTCTAAGTCTTTTTCTAATACAGGTTTATTTTCTTTAACACCAAGGAATTCAAATACATACGGTTGTTTAATTATATCACTGGGTTTATTTAATTCTTGTCCTTTGGTAGATAACTCATATACCTTTTCTTTATTAGTTTTACCATCTGATAATAAAAGTCTTTCAAATAACGAAGTATCTAATTGTCTTCTTAATTCTCTAACAGACCAATTTGAATTAATACATTCCTTTTCATAAAAGTTTCTTTTATCTTTATCTTCAATAATCATTAGTTCTAAATAGTGAGACCAAGAAAGATTAGGAGATATTACATCAAAGTTAGGATATGCTTTATAAAACATTCTCATATATTTTAAATTAGATACTGAATATCCTTTTCCAAGATACTTAGTAAGTTCATCAGACAAACCTTTAAGAACTTCTTTTCCATATTCTAGTCTATTATTATATTCGCTTTCATTAGATACAATAATTTTTCCAATATTCCAATATACAAATACAACTGATTTATTTATTTCATTTGCTAACTCACTTTTAACTTTAGTAACTAACTCTGTAATTTCATTTATCATTTTATTATTTTTTTCTAGCATTTTGTTCCTCCTTTTTGAATTGGTCAGACGCGTCTGACTAATTCCTTCTAACTATAATTTTACCATAGAATTGCTAACCATTGGCTGTTAAATTGAATTTATCTTTCAAAATCATCTTTTCTTTTGTGTTAATTTTTAAATTAAAATAACCAACAAAATCAAAATTAAAATAACTAAAAAAACAAAATAGTATAAAATAAATTAAAAAAAATTATTAACATTTACACCTTTTTCCAAAACAAAAAAAGACAAAGAAAAGAGCTGAATAAAAATTATTCATTTCTACTCATCCCCTTTTTCTATGTAATTTTACCAACTAAGACTAGTAACCCCGCATTAGAGTTACTAGTCTTTTAATTAAATAAACTATATGCTGTAGTCATTCTTAGCCTTTAGTCCTATATCCTTTTGGTAAACTATGTGTTGTAATGTTATTGGAAGTTGATAAAAATAACCAATTATTTAATATATCTTTTTCTTAAATAATCTTTTATATTTTCTTTATTGTTTATTAATTTATTATTAATAATTTGTTTTTCTAAATCTTTTATTACTTCTTTAATCCATGGTCCTTTTTCTCTATTTATTAATTCAATAATTTCATTAACAGATATATCTATATCTTTTGAACTTTTAATATTTAAATTAGAATATATATTATTTATTTTATCAATATTTTTTCCACTAATAGCTTTATCAACACTACATAATAAATATAAATCATAATTATATATTGTATATTTATCAGTAATAAGTTTTTTATTATCAAATAAATACTTTATTTTTTCTATTTGTTCTTTTTCATTATTAGAAAATGGATATACATCTAATACATCAAGTTGTGCCCAAATTATTAATATGTTGTTACTATATTTAACTTTATTAATATTCTTAAATTTTAATTCTTTATCTATACCTAATTTAGAAATTAGTTTAAGTGCATCTTTACATTTTTTACTAGAAAATATTTTATCTAGTTCCTCTCTTTTTTTATTGTATGATATTTCGTTTAACATTTTTTTATTTTTTTTCATGGCTTTAAGTGTTTGTTTATCTATTTTTAAGTTAAGATTCGACGCAAATCTAATACCTCTTAAAATTCTTAGTGGATCTTCGATAAATTTTTTATTAGGATTTCCTACACTTTTAAGTATTTTTTTATCTAAATCATTTTTTGCTCCTAGTACATCAACAATGTTTCCATCACAATCCATACACAATGTATTTATAGTGAAATCTCTTCTTAAAACATCTTTTTCAAGTGAATCCACATATTCAATTTCAACAGGGTGTCTACCTTCATACCTTTTTTCTACTCTAAAAGTTGTTATTTCAAAATCAATTTCTTTATAATTTAATTTAACACATCCATATTCATCATCTGGTATTGCCATTGGAAAAACTTCTAATATTTGTTTAGGAGTTGCGGAAGTACAGATGTCTACATCAATAGTATCAACACCCATCAGATAATCTCTTACTACTCCGCCTACCATATAAGCTTTGTATCCAGCATCATTTAAACATTTTAAAATTTCTTTACTAATTACTAGCATTTTACTCACCAAAATAATTTTATCACATGAAAAAAGATAAGTAAATAAAATAATTATATTAACATATTTTACCTAACTTATCCCATAATTTTATTAATTATTTCATCAACATTTATTATTTCTGTATTGGCGTTATCACGTCTTTTAATTTCTATTTTATTATCATTAATATTTTTTCCAACAACAACTCTATAAGGAATACCTATTAAATCCATATCATTAAATTTAATACCAATTCTTTCATTTCTATCATCTATAAGTGTATCAATATTATTATTTTTTAATATTTGATATATTTTATCAGCACTTTCTATTTGCAATTCATCTTTTGGATTTACAACAACTATACAAACTTTATATGGAGCTATAGAATATGGCCAAATAATACCGTTTTCATCATTGTTTTGTTCTACAACGCTTGCCATTATTCTACCTACTCCAATGCCATAACAACCCATATATACATTTTGTCTTTTATTTTCTTTATCCAAATATACTAGATTCAATTTTTCAGAATATTTAGTACCTAACTTAAATGTATTACCTACCTCAATTCCTTTTTTAAATATTAATTTATTATGACATTTAGGACATAAATCATCAACAGAAATATTTCTAATATCTACAACTTCATATTCTTTAATGTCATCTAAATTAAAATTTATGTAGTGATAATTTTCCTTGTTAGCACCCACCACAAAATTTTTCATAAGCGATACTTCTTTATCAACTATTATTTTAATATTTAGATTTTCGGGTCCAACATATCCTTTTACACTAAATTTATTTATTTCATCATCTTGAGCCAGTAAAACCTCATTAGTCATCAAATATTTTTGTAATTTTAATTCGTTAATTTCTCTATCACCACGAATCATGCAAGCTATAAAATCATTATTAAATTTATAAATTAATGTTTTTACACATTTACTCTTATCAATATTTAAATAATTAGATACTTCTTCTATAGTTTTAATATCGGGTGTTTCAACAATTTGTTTTTCTTTTTTTAATTCGTTACAAGTATCTTGTGTTATACATTCACAAATTTCTATGTTCGATGCAAAATCGCAATTAGAACACATAACTAATGTATCTTCTCCTATATTTGTAATTGCTTGAAACTCTTCAGATAAAAGCCCACCCATTGCGCCAGTATCAGCTCTAACAATTCTATAATCTAATCCTACCCTACTAAATATTTTATTATATGCATCATACATTTTCTTATAAGATTTATCTAAATTATCTAAATCAGTATCAAATGAATATGCATCTTTCATAATAAATTCACGTACTCTAATAAGTCCTAATCTAGGTCTTGGTTCATCTCGATATTTAGTAGCTATTTGATATATATTAAAAGGCATATCTTTATAAGATTTTATTTTTGATTTTGCTGCATCAACAAACAACTCTTCATGAGTTGGTCCTAGTGCATATCTCCTATTATATCTATCTTTTAGTGAAAACATATCATCACCAAAAACATTTCTTCTACCACTTTCAATATATACATCTTCTGGTATTAAAGATGGCATCAATAGTTCATTTGCACCTGTTTTATCCATTTCTTCTTTTATAATTTTTTTTATATTTTCAATAACTTTATATCCTAATGGCATAATCATATATATACCATTCGAATTTTTCTTTATCATTCCACTTCTAACTAAAAGATTACCACTAACACTTTCTTCATCGTTTTTATCTTCACGTAGTGTATAGAAAAAACTTTCTGATAATTTCATCTAAACCACCTCACTTAAAATTATACAATACATTTATACATTTTTAAAGTATATTATAGTTTAATTGAAAAAATAATAATAAAAAGCGCTAAAACATGTAACTGCTGCGCTTTTTATTATTATTTTTTTAATGTTTTAATATTAGTAACAACATCTATTGGCTTATTATAGTGAGAATCATAAGCTTTAATAACAGTATTCAAGAAATTTAATTTTAAACTTAATTCTGCATTTTTATTGATGATACGTTCAACTGTCGCACCACTTGGCAACATTTGTCTTACATCTACTAAATTATAATGAACTTCTTTTCCTTCTCTAATAAAAGTGAATTCCTTTACTAAAGAAAGTGGATTTTTCCCATTTTCCAATTGTTTTTTATTAATTTTTGCCTCTTCTTCTTTGGCACGTTCTAATCCCATTGCACAAGAACTTACTAAGATAGTACTAATAGAATCAGGACCAATAACCACGTTGTTTCTAGTACTTCCTTGAACTGCAAAAGCTTTTTTAGGAGACAATCTAGAAACATAAGACATCTCTGTACCTTGTTCATGTGAAGTATAAGTATTTCCCATAATAC
>CALVSV010000082.1 GCA_944359595.1 uncultured Bacilli bacterium | reverse complement strand
CACAACCATATTGGAATATTCTTAATCCTTTCATTTTTACCATCCTTTCTAAATTCATTATAGCATTTTAACTCTGTCAAAATATGTAATTAACAAAAAAAGTTATACTTTTTAGCATAACTTTACAGTTTTGTTTTATATAAATGTTTTAACTTATTTATATTTAAATGATGTATTGTTTAAATAATTTTTATCTATAATAACATCATATCTACATTTTTATATAACTCACTAATAATAATTTTGTATTTATCGTTAGAAATTAATTGATATAACTCATCATTAAATTCATATACAACCTTAAATTTATGATACTTTTCATTAAATAATAAATAATATATATTCCCTTCGAAATCTATTTTATTTAAAACTTTATAATAAATATTATTGAAAACAACTATACTATTTAGTCTTTGCATTTTGTTTTTCCTCTATTTCCTCTTTCATTAGTGAAGTTAAATAAAGTGATATAATGGTGTCTAATTGGCTTTTTGCAGTTATTTTTTTTAGACAATTAACTACTTTTGAATTATCAGATAATTTACTTGTGAAAAAGTCCAACATATATAATCGAAGTTCATTTTTTAAAATAGTGATGACAGTTGCTAATTTGTTTTTTTCCATATACTGTACCATTTGTTCTGATAAATTATATTCTGAAGAATGTTTATATACATCATTAATCGATATAGGTTCTAGTGATTTTTTTTCATCAATGTTAATTTGTCCAAAAACCTTTTTTTCATTATGAATAATTGCACAAAGTATTCTTTCTAATTCATTTGAATTATTTAAATAATTACCTAAAATTAATTGTTCAAAATAATTATAATTACTGAAAGTATATATTGTTGTAAGGTGGCTATCTTGTTTTAATTTTTGTAAATCTTCTTCGGTTATGCTTTTCTTTATAAGTTCTTCAGATTCAAAGCTATATCTATTTTTTAAATATAACATTTTTGACAGTAAATACGTATTATCTTTAGCTTTAAGATATTCAGAAAAATTATCTATACCAGTTTTTACATTATTATACCATATTTTAGGTCCTTGCAAAAGAACATCTATATAGTCTTCTTCACTATACTCATATCCATAATATTTGCATATATAATCTAAAATAAATATATTATTATCTGGAAGATAAAAGGTTAAAAACTCTCTTATATTATTTGGATTTTCATATAAATAACTAGAAATTTTATGATTTTCTATCATATAATTTAAAACTTCGTTTTCATCCATATTGTAGAATTTTCTTCTATATACCGAAAAATACTCAGAAAATGAATTTTTTGATATAGAAAGCGATGTTCTATACATTAAATTGTTCATAATTATATGTGTTTCTATAAAAGTAGAAACTCCTTCTTTAAAATAATTATTTAATAAAATTTCATCAATTTTTCCATATGGCATTTCAATGTTAAAATATTTGCCATTTTTCTTGTCATAATCATTAAATTCAATATAATTTTCTTTAAAAATTACAAATCCATGTGAAACAGCATTTCTTAAATGAGCCATTAACAAATTGTTTGGAATAAATATTTCTAGTTCAGTGTCTTTGGCCATCAAACTTGGGTCCCAAACTATATTTTTTGCACCTTCTATATCCTCAATAAAATATCCTTTTTTAGCTAGTTTTAATATGTCTTTTTTATATAATATTTCATCTTCAACTGATTTATATATCATATTATTGTCTTCATAAAATGATTTTATATTACGCTGTGACTCATCGTTTATTAATCTTGTATCATTAACTTTAACATCTGAAAAATCTATACTATAATCTATAAAATTCATAAATTTATCATAAATACTTTCCTTGTTATAAGAAAATAATAATGTCATTAATAATATATAACCGTATTTTTTTCCTTTAAGTTCTTTACCACTTGTTATTTTTTCTATCATTTCAAAACATTCTATTACAACATTATTATTAGTATTTTCAATACTATTTGAAACTTTTTTTAATAGATTTATTAAATCTTTTTTTTCAATGTGCATAGTAGTATTTCTGTTTTTTTCAGGATTATTAGGCATTGTATCATTAGAAATTATTAAATTGTTATCCTTAATTGTTATTCTTCCAGATCCGTGCACAAATGAATTTCTAATTGTTTTTAATATTTTTCTATTATTTTGTCCCACAATATAATTTGATTCATTTCTTAAAAATGTCACTCTTTTTAATTCTTCAGTGCAATTATATATACCTCTATCTTGTTTAATATAATTATCATTATTTTCAATTAATATAATTAAATAGAGATATAAAATCAGGTTTTCCTTATCATTTGAGTCATTTATGCCATACCCTGAATCATTAATCAAACTTATTCCAATACTATATATTAAAGGATTTAATATATTCTTGAAATCTTTCATGTATATCACCTTATTTAATTATATCACATTTTTTTAATATAACTATCTATTTCTATACAAATAAAAGCTAGTCTAAATAATACACTAGCCCTCGTATTTTAAAATTGCAAACTTTTATCAACAAGTTACTTTCCACAGCATTGTTTGTACTTCTTTCCACTTCCACATGTAGTGGATACTCCTATATTATTAGTATTATTAGTATTTATAGTATTATCAGTATTTTCTTTAATACTGGTACAAGGTAACATCCGTATTATTAGTATTATTGGTATTATCTTTACTATAAATATTTTATCTACTGTGGACAAATTGTGGACACTGTCCACATCCGTTCACT
>CALVSV010000081.1 GCA_944359595.1 uncultured Bacilli bacterium | reverse complement strand
AGTTAAAGAAATGATACGTGTACCTAATGGTATAATACTTGTTACTGGTGCGACTGGATCAGGTAAATCAACGACAGTATATTCTATATTACAAAAGTTAAATCATGAAGATGTAAATCTTATGACAGTTGAAGATCCAATAGAAATGGATATAGAAGGTGTAAATCAAATTCAAGTTAATAGTGAAATAGGATTAACATTCGCTAATGTTTTAAGAACTATTTTAAGACAAGATCCAAACATAATAATGATTGGGGAAATAAGAGATACTGAAACAGCTCAAATAGCTATTCGTGCATCTATAACAGGACACTTAGTATTATCTACTATACACACCAATAACTCCCTTAATACTATCGAAAGATTGCTTGATATGGGTGTTGAAAGATATTTGTTAGGTACTGCTTTAGAAGGTATAATTTCACAAAAATTGGCAAGAAGAATTTGTCATAAATGTATGAAAAAAAGAAAAACAACTCCATATGAAAAAGAACTGTTTAAAGAAGTTTTAAACATTGAAGTTGATGAAACATATTCTGCAGTAGGTTGTAGCGAATGTAGAAATACAGGATATAAGGGACGTATCGCTATTCAAGAAGTTTTAATAATAAATGAAGAAATTAGAGACGCTATTACTGAAAATATGAGAAAAGAAGATTTAAGAGAATTGGTTTACGGCGAAAAAGGTACTACTACCCTTCTTCAAGACGGACTTCGCAAAGTTTTAGATAATAAAACTACTATTGAAGAAGTATTAAAACTTATTGAAGTTGATGATAGTGAAATAGATTTAAACTCAATAAAGGTAAGTAAAACTATTAAAAATAATACTAATGATAATATTCAAGTAATACAATCAAAAGATGAAAAACGTATCGAGCCAGAAATAATCGAGGCAGATACACAAGATGAAATATTAGACTTATAATAAAAAATTGAATCATTATTTGATTCAATTTTTTTATTTTACATATTATTCATCATCATCATCATTGCAGCAAGCAGTAACACAATAACACCAGCACCCGTACCGAATAACATTATCATTGTTTTGCCTTGCATTTTTTCAAGTCTTTCTTTGTATTTTTGTTCTCTTGCTTTATTTTGTAATGATGATATTGTTTTTGATAACAATAATAATTGTTCTTCTTTATTTTCTTGTATACCTAAACCTAATCTGTATAATAAACGCATCATTCTCATAGAATCTCTAACTGGATAATCTTTAGCAAATTCCATATATGGATCTATTGATGAATCTCCATTTTCAATCTTAGTTATTAATTTTCTAAGTCCAGGTCTAAATATTTCTGGAGCATCCTCTATAGATCTAGATATAGCAACAGGTACAGTATAATATTGAATTAAAACTTCTAGCATCTTTAAATAGTAAGGCAATAATAAATCTATATTATGTAATCTAGCTTTATAATAACTTTTTAGATTTGAATAACCACTTTTAAATATAAATACAGCTACACCAACACATATTAATATATTTAAAAAACTTAAATTAGATATAAAGAATATTAACATTATACCAAATACAATTACAGCCATCTTTATTCTTTTGTTAAATAATATATTTGGATCAACTGCTTCACCATATTTTACGTGTACTAAAAAATCATAATCCTCTTCTTTAAATGATTTGATGTATACACTATTATCATCAAAAAACTTTTTAGTATCTAATACTCCGTTAACCGCACAAACAATTAATGCAATTACTATAACAATAAATAATTCCCACATTACTCTCCACCTACATTCTCATTATAATATTTTTCTCCATTAAGTAGGAAGAAACTATTGAATAATAGTACAAAATGTAATACTAGTTTTATATACCATAATTCAATCATTTCTAAATATTGGTCGTTACCTAATAACAATTGAATAACTGCAATTAAAAAGAATAACATGACACCATACATTAAAAATTGTTTGTGAAATTGTTGTCTGTCTAGTCTATCACGATATACACCTTCAACAAGTGTATCTATATCTAAACTCATGTTATCTAATGATCCCGATATGTCACGAGCACCTTCTTTAGTAACTTGTAAAAACAATTGGTGCATATTTTTAACTATATGAAATGGATATTTTTCATTCATAAATGCAATAGAATCATCAATTTGTCCTTTTTGATATGCTAAATCTAGCATAATCTTAACATCTGTTAATACAGGATCTTCTAATACTCCAGAATTTGCAACACCTTCTAGAGCTTTAACAAATGACTTTGTAGTTTGATATTCCATTATAACGTTTGTTGTATACACTTGAATTTGTTCAAATATAAATTCAGAATATATTCTTTTATATCTTAAATATGTAAGATATGGTATAACAGATACAGCAACAGCAGCGTATACAACCGACCATACTATATTATAAAAATATAAATAAGTTATTACGCCAGCAAATCCTGCAAACATAATGATTTGCTTTATATATTCTTTAATAGAATAATCTTGATTCATACTTTTAACTTTTTCTCGTATTACTTTATATGAATATGGCGCTAACCTGTCATATAACAATTTACCTTCTTTTGATAAATATTTATATACGCTATCATTTCTTTTATTTCTATAAGCCATTACAAATATACCTATTAAAACTAATATTATATATAATATTACAGATAAAGACATTTATTTTCACCGCCTTACATTAATATATCATCATCATCTACATCATTATTAGACATGTTTTGATTAATATTTTGTACTGGATTAACCATATTATTTTGTCGTACATAACCATTATTTGGTATATTATAATTATTATACTGATTATTAATTGGTCTTTGTTGTTGATACCCATAATTATTAATATTATAATTTGGTTGTACATTATTTATATTTTGATATGGTTGTTGTACTATTCTATTTTGTTGATTATTTTGAACAGGAGTACTATTTGTTTGTTGAACTGCTTGTGTACTTTCTTGTTGCAATTTACTATTTGCTTCTTTACTTATTTGTTCCATCTTATCCATTTCTTGATTAGCTTTTTCTATTTGTTCATCCTCTTGTTCTTGAACACCTTCTTTTTCAACCATAACGTTTTTCGATAATTGAACACCTTGTATATCAAGATAATCAATTAAATGTTTTGATGGATTACGTCTTGTAATTTTTCCATCAACTGTTTTTTGATATATAACATTACTTCCAGGTTTATTATTTTCATCTACAAAAAATTCTGCTATTTCAACAATTTCTCTTTGAAATCTACCATATTTTTTTGAATAATAACCTCTTATATGTACTCCTAATTGTACATATCTATGTATTGTTGACAAAAATTGCTCAATATCAATATTTGATTCAAGTAAACTGTATAAACGTGTTGGAATTGAAGTTGCTTTATCAGCATGTATTGTTGATAAAATTTTGTGTCCCGAAGAAATAGAGTTACGAACTGCCATAACAGCTTCAGCACTACGAACTTCTGATAATAAAATCCATATTGGATTTTGTCTCATACATGTTACTAACACTTCAGTATAGCTTGCTATATTATTAGTTTTCATAGCAACAATGTCTCTATGTGGGAAAATCAAATCTAAGTGAAGTTCAAGTGTATCTTCTATTGTTATTATTTTTTCATTCTCTTTTGTATGAGCTGCTAAATACTTAACAAACTCAGTTTTACCACTACCAGTTTCCCCACTAACTAATATATTGCAATGTCCATGAACACATTCTATTAAAAAGTCATGTATATTTTCAGTAACATAATGTTCATTTATAAGTTTATCTTTATTTAATCTAACTTTAGCCGGTGTTTTTCTTAAAACCGCAGCAATACCATTTCTAGCAATTGATTCATGTACAAAGTTAAGACGTAATTCTGTACCTTCAGCATCTAGAAATGGTTGAGCCATATTAAATGTCTTACCCATTGCATTAGAACATTGAAATGCAATTTTTTCCATTAAAGCATTGTTTATTGCAGGTTCTTCAACTCTATAAACACCTTTTGATAAGGTTTTAAGCCAGACTTGCCCACCGTTTGAATATGAAATATCTGTTACATCTTCATCATCTAAATATTTTTGTAGTGGGCCAAAGTCTATATGCGAAAATATATTATCTGTTTCCATTATTTTTATTAGTTTCTTCAATTTCTATATTTGGGACATCAGCTTCTGGCAATTGATCTTCAGTAACATTTACAGTTCTATCTTCAATATATTGTCTTAACTCACTACTAGTAATTCTAAGTGTTCCTTCATAGTCTTCATTTATTATTGATTCAGTTACAGGCACAGTTACCAGTTCAATAGATAAATATCTAGCTTTTCTAAGCAATAAATGATAATCTTCTGATAAACTTAAGAATAATAATGATGTAGTTCTTTGTTCTGCAGTATTTTCAAATACATCTCTATAACTTGAATCTAATACAGCAAGAACTTTTACATTTTCAATAAATTTACCAAATACTATTTTACCTTCATCATTTGTATACTTCATATATACATCTACATAACTATCAGGCATAATTGAGTTACCATATGTATCATTAGGATCTACTTGGTAAGCATATGGAACTTCTCCTTTATTAACTTTTTTAAGCACACTAGATGGTATTTCACTTTCATTTACAACATTAACATTACGAATTAATGGTGTTCCTTTTGGAATTAATGCATTAACATTAGAAAATGCACCATCCTCAAAATTATTTAGCTCGCTAGCATTTCTAAGCAAGCTAACACCAGCACCATAGTCTCCAATCATTTTATCATATAATGCTTTCGCAATACTAACAGTTTCAACCATAGATTCTGTTATTTGTGTTCTTGGTTGTATATTTTCTTTAGCAACCAATACAGTAACTTGTTCTATTTGACTATTAACTCTATAATTATAGCCTACTATTAAAACAAGCGCTCCAATTAAAACCCCTAATATTGTTACAGTATTCTTATTAGTAAGAAATCTTTTTAATGCGTTCCCATTTTTATTCATTTTTAATCCTCCTATTTATTATAAAATCATTATAGCATAAAAATACTTTAATTAAAATATTTTTTTTAAATTAATCAACTGTTCCTTCAACATAATTAGTTTCTAATATTTCATCTAATCTATTTGTTATAGCAAATTGATCACCAGTCATTGAAAATGCTTGTGATGCACTTGTTACTGTAACACTTACCTTTGGCGGATACTCTACAACATCATTTATTTTAATATTATAATTTCTTGTAGGGCTAGCACTTTCTGCATATCTTCTTAAAAAACTTTCTACAAACGCTTCTTTATCTATTGCAATCTTCCCTGTTGCTCTATAATATGGTATATCGAATGCATCAACTAGCGCTGCATCAGTTATTTCTTTAGTCAAATAATAGTTTTGATCATTTGTAGTTGTTAAATCTTGAAAAAGCATAAGAGCTGCTATTACAAAAATTCCTAATAATATTAATAAATATCCCCAATAAGCTTCCTTCATTTTACCACTCTCCTAGAATTCTTATACCATTATTTTATCATTTATATAATAATTAATAAATACTTTTTATAATTTATTTTAAAAAAAAGCAAGAAGATTTATAATATCTCCTTACTATTCAAAATCTCCTGTTTTTTCAGATCTATCTCCTATTCCTTGTGCATTATCATTATTAAACATTCCATCATCATTTATTTTTACATAGTTATTACAATTAGGACCACTATTATTTAATAAACATGTTACAAAATTACTAGTTCTATTTGTAACAGCATCATCACTAGTATTTATTTCAAATTTAGATGTATCATAATTCCATGAATTATAATTACCATTATTATTTTTATTATATTTTTGTATTTTATTAATATCACCTGGTGTTAATGTAAATTCATACATAGGTTTTTCCATTATGTCATTCATAGTATTAGTTATATAATCATCTTTATAATCATCATCTGCAGCCCAATTAGTTGCACGAATATCTCCAGGTTCTGTATTAAATGGATTAGATAAAGAAATAGGTCTTGTTAAATAATTTTTGTTAGAAGATGTTTGACTTGCTTTTCCATCACTAATACTTATATTACCGCCAGTAGTTAAAATGTCTTGAGATGCATACGCACAAGTAAGATTTTCAATATTACTATCATCAACATATTCTCCAAAGTTTATTTTAAAGTTAGCAAAACCAGTAGGAGTATTTATTTCAGTATAAAATTTGCTTCCACCATTTATAAAGTTTGATCCGTCGTCTATATCACTAATTTCTCCAGTTAGTCTATGAATATATTGATTTGGCAGTGTTGCATTATATTTTGTTACTACGGTATACGATTTATATACGTTAGAATCTTTACTTCGGGTTTGATGAGTTCCACCTGGACTCCATATATTAGGAATAAATACACTATAACGTACTGGCAAATTCGTAGTTTCAGATGTTTCATCGGAAGATTCTTCAGTAGTTGTATACTCAATTTCTTTTGCTGAGTAATCATCTATAAATTTTATATGATTTGAATCCCATTCACCTGCTAATTCTTCTGCTTTATTTTTTATAGGGTTATATGAATTACTTGTTTTAAACTTATTAATAAAATTATTTGCAGATGATTCACTATTAAATATAGTTACACTAGAATAAGATGCTTTGCATGTTATTTTGTTGGTTAGGGTAATATCATATGAAAAACCTGTGCCAGAATACACATTACCAATATCTTCAGTACTACTCATTTTATCTACATTTATTTCTTGAATACATGTAATATTAACGTTATCTTCTCTTCCTTCATATACTTCTTTATATGTGCTAAAATCACCTTTATTACAATCTAAATTACTATCAAGATTTTCTTTTAAATGTTCGTTGTATGGGGTACCGCCACCACCGCCTCCTCCAGGAGATGGCGTACTATTGTTAATACATGCCCAAAATTTTATAGTAAAATTATAATTCCCATTTAAAATTGCAGATGATGGAGCAATATCATAATTATAGTTAATAGTTATTTTATTGTTTGTTTGATCATATGAAACATTAGATATTTCTAAATTAAATAATGACAAGTCAAATCCTGAATCACCATTTATAAAATAAGTAATATTATCAGAACTTATAGTACCTGAATGACTTACATCATCATCTAAAATGATTTCTACTGTACCACTACCGCTCGCTCCATATGTTTGATTATAACTAATTGAATTTAAATATTCATTTACTTCATTAGACACTTCTTTATTACTTCCATAAGAAACATCACATATCTTTTTATTTTCAGTAATTACACATTTACTATTATATTGTTGAGTAAGATTAGGTCTATTTGCACTTTTAAATGTATTAAAAGTATATCCTATACCATTATGTATGAGTTCAAACGGATTTAATCCACAGCACACTCCTCTTAAAGTTGTACTACTTGCCCAATTAGCATTAACAAATGATTCATTTGTACAGCACAATTCTGGAACTTGATTACAACAAGCCGATTCATGACCTGGAGTTTGAACGTGTTTATATGCATATGTTCCATAACAACATATTCCTGCATTTATACTACTATCTTCTATAAGAACATTAGTTGATGTACCGCTATTACCACAACAAGCATCTTTATTAGATTCGGTATTTACAAAATTAACATCATTATTACAGCAATATTGCAAATCTTGAGCACTTAACTGACTAGCTGGTTTAGTACAATCGACAAATGTTTTATCAACAATTAATGCTAAAGTGCTGTCGCCACCAAATTGAATCCATGTAGATGGAGCCCTACCTGTACCTTCTCCACGCAAATCATCAGGTGCAGGTAATTCAGAAGCAGGTGATAAAGAATATGCATATTTTATATCATGACCACTTATTATAAAATATGGCTCAACCTTATCTATATCATACCATCCATTTAATGTCCATTGTCCTCCATCATCTCTTCTAAGTGTTTCAGAATGACCATTTATTTCCACATTAGCACTAAATGCTGTAGATGCAATAAACGCAACTCTATTAGTAGTTTTAACATTTATATTTGGATTATCAACCGTAATTGTTTTTCCACCATTTGATGAAGTTGAATTGTACATACCTAATGGGAAAAATACTGTTGATACTTTGTCACTATCGCTACCAGTAACAATTTTCATTTCAAATACAACATATAGTTCTTGATTAGGAGAATTACTAACTATACTACTTAAATCAATATCACTAAACATAAAGAAGGAATTATCATATCGTGCTTCATAGTTTTCATGACCAGGACCGTAATCTCTACTTGCACCATTATTATTTAATTCATTAAATTCTATATATTTTCTATCTGTTGGTGGTTTGTATTCATATGTAACACTGTTAGATTCGTTACCAGATTCATATGCTCTAATATAATATGTAGGTGCATACGACCAATCAGGAGTTTCATTATCATAATATCCATTATCATGGTCTTTTATTATTCCCCAGCCAATTATATTTACTTTATAATCATCACTTACATTAAGTTCAGTAACATCATATCTTAAATAATAAGATCCATATATTTGACTTTGGGCATTAGTAGTTGCTCCCCCATATGTCCATTCGGCATAATTAGTGTTATTCATATCTGCACAAGTACCACCACCATCACATTTAGTTGTAGTACCAAGAGCCGATACATAATTAGGTACCAATATCGTTAAAAGTATAAATAGAATACAACATACATTTTTTCTTAATCCCATTCTAATTCCTTCTTTCTTTTATGTCTAATAAGTAATATAACCGTAACAATTATAGCTATTATTAATATAATTATACCACCAACAATTATATAATTTATATTATTGTCTTCTTCTACTACAACACCTATTTCATGACTTTCTCTATAATCATCAATTCTTATTTTTATTTCTTCATTACTTAATGTTGTAAAAATATATTGTTCACAATATTCATAATTACTTATTCCTGAACAAACTTCAGTATTATAATAAATATTATATTTAGGAATATTTAAATTAATTGTATATACTATATCTTCATCACACATACCATCTATTGTATAATAATCTATTATTCTAGTTTTTCCTCCTTGAAACAACGTTGAAGTAGTCATTATTTCATTGTCATTTGTTTCATCTTGTCTTTGAAAAACTATTCCAGTTTCTCTATCTTTAGCATATATATTATAATTCATATTACTAAAAGTTAATCTAAAATTACCACCATCAACATCATTATTTACAAAACTATATTTAATAGTTACATCTCTTGCATATCCTCTATATTGTTGCATAGTATTAGATGAACAAAAAGCAAAAACTTGATTAGGTAATATAATACTTACTAACAAAAATATTATACATACAATTTTTTTATATTTCATATAAATATTCCTTTCTATTTATTAAAAATCACCATGTTTTTCTTCTCTATAATCATCATCTGGTAAACTTATAGTATCTAATTTATCTATACCTTCACTACTACAACCATTTTTTAAACAATTTAAAAATTTACTAGTTCTACTATTATAGTTAATAGCGCTATATATATTATAATTATCAAAATTCCATGTTGAATATTTACCTTGAGCATCATTATAATCTTGAATATTACTAATATTAGCAGGAGTTAAAGTAAATGAATACATAGTATTATCAGTTATAACATCTTCAATTCTACGATCATTATTATTTTTACTCCAATTAGTTGCATCTTCTAATCTATCACTACTATTGAAAGGAGCAGCTAAAGAAATAGGTCTAGTAATATATTTTTCTCCAACATCATAATTCAATCTTTTTTTATCAGAAGTAAATCCTATACCATCAGATCCACTAGTTAATATATTTTCTGTTAAGTATTGACATGTGAAGCTATTCATATCTGCTTTTTGAGATATACCACCATCTTCAATTGTTATAGTAAAATCATTAAAATTAGTTTCTTGATTTATATCAGTATAGTATTTATTACCTCCATCTATATAATTATCATCTCCACTTTTATCTTCTATAGTTAAAGAATAATCTTTTTTACTTATATATTGTTTAGGTAATGTAAGTTTATACTCCCATGTTTTAGTTATAGTTACAATACCGTTATATGTTCTTCTATATAATGGATCACTAGATAATCGATAATCTATCAATCCGTTTCTTTCTACAGAACTAACTTCTGTAACACCGCCATCTAAAATATATTCTACTTTACCTAAACTACTTTCATCTGAATTTATATATGTATGTGTATTAGAACCAGGTAATTTTTTTAAATTATTAAATGCATTATTTAAAATACTTCTAACATTACTTTCTGTTATAGTATTAGATAATGTAGTTCTTTTTTTACTAATTCTACAAGTTACTGTATCTTTAACATCGATATCATAGCTAAAACCAGTACCAGAATATATTATATTATCTTTAAAATGTTCTATATCTTTTGTTTCATACGTAATATCTTCACTACAATTAATATTAAGATCACCAGTTGAAGTAGTATATACCTCTTGATCATTAACAACCTTATTTGTACTACTATTACATGTTAACGATGTTCTTAAACTAGGACATCTAGGATCATCTGGATTTAGGGCACAACATTCACCTTTATGACTGTTAAAATATGTTGAATTTGAACAATTTGGTGCTGGAGAGCTACTCTTTTTATAACATATAGTTAATTTAGTAGTTAGATTAAATTCACTAGTTCTCGCACTAGAAACATTAGTTATTTTAATTTTTAATTCAACATCGTAATGAAGTCCAGTATTCGAAACAGACAAATCAGTAACTTCTAATTTGAAATTTGATGGATCTATTCCAAAAAATTCATATGCAATATTATCATCAGTGATAGTTCCATCTAGATCACTTATATCACCAGAAAATGTTATGTTTTCTTCTATAGTTTCGCCTGCATTTATAGCCGCAATAGTCTTGGTATTATTTTCTGTTTTTTCACCATCTAAGCTAATATTACACGCTTTTTTAGCAATAGAACTAGGGGTTGATACACATAATCCAGTTAAGGATGGGAAATTCCTTTTATAAAATGTTGGAAGTTCTACACCTGGTGCGAATGTTGAAGATGAAGTATATGGGTTTGCACTACAACATACATACCTACCCACAGTTGATGGACCATAGTATGTATTCCATAAATTAGTTATTGCGCTTATATTACCTGCACTAACTAAATTACCAAACCAATCTGTACCATCTAGTTTACTTTCGTTAGCATCGCAACAAGTTTCTGGATATCTAGAACAACAATATCCAGGGTTATTATATGCATATTCACCAGAATTACAACACATATCAAGTCCTGAGGTTGTATTACTTAAATTACTATTGGTTGTATCACAGCAATAACTTAAATTATTATTTGCATAAGATGCATCACTTTCACAGCACATCTTTTTTTGAGCTGGTGTTATAGGGTTAGTACAATCTAGTAATTTTGTAATTGTAAAACTATCCCCACTAAATTGTACCCATGTAGAATATGCCCACGAACCTGGTTCTAATTCAAAGTATACATACTTAACCGGTTGAGATCCGTATGCATCATCTACTTTAAAACTGTGAATCGTATATGTTGATCCAGTACTAAAAATACCTCTTCCATTAGCGTGAGCAACTCCATATTCAATATCAGCACTTTGTTTATAAGCGTTTGTAGCAATGAAATCTACTGTATCTGTAGTTTGATATACATAATCGTATGCAGTAGTTGAATTAATATCTATTTCATGTGCACCAGAAGTATCATGTGGTATTTCAACAATTTTTACGTCAAACCACTCAGAAGTGATCGCATATCCATTCGCACTTTCTGGAACATCTATCTTCATTTGGAATACATATGAATGTCCTTCTTCAAATTCCACTTCCCAGTTATCAATAACAAAATCCACGTTATCATGATGATATATACCTGGCAAACTAAATCTATTATCGTTTGTACAACTTGTACCACCAGAAGGTCTATCATATAGGGCACATGTAACAGAAAATCCAGTATCTATACTAGCTGTATAATCATAACTGTTTCTAGTGTTCCCGTCAGTTATATCATAAAATCTAAAATGAAATACAGGTGCATACTCACCCTTTTTACCAGTATTAACCAAATTCCCACCATATTCTTTATACACTGCCCAACCAGCAAGAGATATTTTTTCTTTTCCTCCTTCTGTTTTAAGATAAAATTTGTTAATATCATATCTTACTCCATCAGGTTTTCGAATATACTCTACTGCATTAACTTCTATTTTACAACAAAAAAACATAGTAAAAAAGATAACAAACATAAATATTAAATTTCTCTTCTTCATAACTACCATCCTTATTATTAATTTAATATTACCATTATAAAAAATAATAGTCAATATTTTTGTGTTATTTTAATGGTACGAAAAAAAACATAAAATATTAAAATTAATATCTTATGTGATAATATCAACTGAATATGGGTTTGTTTTTGCCCCGTCACCAGAAGAATAAAGAACATCAGATCTTAAATTTATAACTGGTGCGACACCATAATTTATATCAATAGCATCATAACCTAAAGCTCCATTAAATCGATCACGAAATCCATAAGCACAATATCCATCAAAACTATGGGATGTTCCTAACCAATAATAATCCATTTTTTGTAAGTAGTAGTCGTAGTTGGCAAAGTTATACTCCCCTCCTGCAAAAGCCACTTCATCCGCTGTTAATAATCCGATCTTTAAATCATATTCTCCTCCATATGTTTTTGTTGTATTCGGACACGTAAATTGTGGCGTTTTATTTGTGAATAATCCATCGTATGCATCATAAAATATACTATTTTCTGATGTATTTGATACCATAGTATTATTACAATATCTTGTACTAGCTATTAAATTATCATATTCACTCATGTTTTCAGTATACCAATTTTCTAAATATGTTTTTATTGTACTATTTGTTCCGTCTTGTACATTTGGACTACTATTATCATATGTATATCCTACATATTTTTCATCATCATAATCTTCGTTAAATTTACTATTTCCTATAGCTACATCTGCAATTAAACGAATTGTGCCGTCACCGTTTACCCTGACAATTCTCCATAACATATCTTCTCCTGATGCATGCCCTAATTCCAATGCTTTCTCCTTACATTCTTCAGCGCTTGAAAATTCATAATTATCTTTAACATTTCCTCTAAAATAATATGTTTCACCATCGTCATCTACACCTTTTATTATGTTTGTTCAATAGCTATATATTAGTTTTTAATAATTTCAATATTTCTTCTTTTGTATTTTTATAACTATAAAATATATTATACATTGCATTAACAATAGGTAGATTAATTTTTTCTTTTC
>CALVSV010000080.1 GCA_944359595.1 uncultured Bacilli bacterium | reverse complement strand
TATATATAGTAATGCTGTTGAATTGTTAAAAGATATTGAATTAAAGCCTATTAGAAGTTTAGGTATAAGATTAAACAATTTTACTAAAGAAAGAGTGGAACAATTATCAATATTTGATAATACTACGATAAAAAAAGATGATGAATTACAATCTACTATAGATAAATTAAAAGAAAAATATGGTGATAATATATTGAAAATAGCCTCCAATAAATGAAATAGTAAAGTTGGAGGTTTTATTTATGAAAAAAGAAGAGATAACACTTAAGAATACTAAGGCGGAAATACTCGACGCTCTTAATAAGGCGTTAGAAAGAGAAAAAAATTTGAATAAGATTAAGTCTAATCCTGTTGAAGAAGAAAAAAAGAAAGAAAAAGAAAAAATAGTTGAAAAATCTAGAGAAAATGTTAAACAAAATATATTTTCTCAAGAGCTTATAGATAAATTTAATGATTTAGATTCAGCCATTAATATATTAGAAGATAAATTAAAAAATTTATATGGTATTGAAAAAGAACTAAATAATATTACACTTGTTGTTAATGCTTCTAAAGATTGTATTGCAGATATTGAGAATAGAAAAGCTTTAAAAGAAGATGAACTAAATGAAAGTATAGAAGTATTAGAACAAGAATATAAACTTAAAAAAGCTATGTTAGAACAAGAATATGAAACGAAAGCAAAAGAGTTAAAAACAGTACGTGATAGAGAAATTGAAGAATATAATTATAAATTAAAAAGAGATAGAGAGATTAGTAATAATAAATGGGAAGATGAAAAAAAATTAAGAGAAAATAAACTAAAAGAGTTAGAAATTGAAACTAAACGAATTTTTGATGAGGCAAAAGAAAAAGAAACATATATTCATGATTTAGAAAAGAAAGTAGAAGAACTTCCTACAGTTTTGGAAAAAGAATATGCTAGGGGAAGAAAAGATGCGACTACAGAAATAGAAAAAGAATATAAGTATAAAAATGAGTTGATGAGTAAAGATTACCAAAATACAATAGATAGACAAAATGATAAGATAGCATCACTAAATGAAGAAATTAATAAGTATATTGAAAATAATAAATACTTACAAGAAAAAATGGATATAGCATACAAAGAAATGAAAGAATTAGCTACTAAAACAGTTGAAGCTAATGGTGGTGTTAAAATACTTAATAATAGTGAAAATAAGAACAGTTGATTTTATCTGTTCTTATTTTCATATAATATTAAAATTAATACATACTAATATTGGTGATAGTATGATTAGATTAAATTATGATAGTATTATGAAACAAATTAAAAATAATAAAAAAATAACTAGATATATTATATTTATTATTGGTTTATTTTTAACAGCTTTTGCATATAATTTATTTTTTGTACCAAGTAATATAGTTGTAGGTGGAGTTAGTGGATTAGCGATTATATTTGATAGTATATTAAATATTAATACATCTATATTTATTTTTATAGCTAATATAATTTTATTAGTTATTGGTTATATTTTATTAGGAAAAAATAATACATTGAAAAGTATATTAGGTTCTATTTTATTTCCATTTTTTACTTATATTACTCAAAATATAACAAATTATATTAATATAGCTGATGTTGACTTACTTATGCTTACAGTATTTGGATCTATTATTTCTGGAGTGGGTGGCGGCTTAATTTTTAAAGCAGGTTATAATAGTGGAGGTATTGATATATTATTACAAATATGTTCAAAATATTTTCATATGTCTATTGGTAAATCTAATTTAATAGTTAATATATTAATTATATTAACATCTGGATTTATATTTGGTATTAATAATATGTTTTATGCTATAATAGCGTTATATATTATGTCTATTTTAAATGATAAAATATTACTTGGAATAGATAATAATAAAACAGTATTTATTATAACTGAACATCAAAAAGAAATAAAAAAATTTATTATTAATAAATTGGAGCACGGGGTAACTGTATTAGGTAGTAAAGGTGGTTTTACTAATGAAAAAAAGGATGTGTTAATGTTAGTAATACCTAGTAATGAATATATAATATTAAGAGAAGCTATACATATAATTGATGATAAAGCCTTTTTTGTTGTAATTGATTCATATCAAGCTTTCTATGGAAATGTATAAACGAAACAGTCGTTTATTTTTTTTATTTTTAATGGAAAAACTTATTTAAAATGATTATAATATGTGATATAATGATTAAATGGAGGAATATGAGATGAATAATAAAATTAAATTTATTTTATATATAGTTTTTGTTTGTGCTTGTGGTATTATCTTTAGTAACAAGGTTTATGCTGCTACTATATGTTCCTATAAAAATAATAATTCGTTTAATATCGATATTTTAAGTGGAACTTTGGAGTTTGGTCCTACATTTAAATTTACTTATGATAACACACCGTATTCTGTTAATCATTTTTATAATTACTCATCAAGTTCAAAATATTCCCAAATAGTAGTTACAGATTTTACATCTCAAAATAAATGTCCTAAATATGTTTTGATTGCACTTAAGAATTATCATTCTATTGCTCAAGGAATGAATGATTGGATTATAATTTTTTATGATGATATGACTGATTTAGAATCTGGCAAAGATAAATTACAAAGTGAATGGAACAATGAATATGATGTTCTTCATACACTATGGTCTGATAGTGCTATAACAGAAAACAATCAAGAATTAGTTGAGAATGGTAATATAATGCAATTGTTAGATAAAGATAAAGAAGCCTTAGAAAATGCTATTAATGAATATGAAACAAATGGCTGCGGTAATGCAGATATCTATGATAATGAAAGTGAATCGCATGATACTAATTTAGTGGTTGATTGTAGTAGTTTAAAAGTTAGTATTTCTGGTTTAGTGCAAAGTATGCAAAATGATTACGATACTGCAATAGATGGTGGAGCGACAGAATCTGAATTAGCTGAATATAAAACAATATTAGATAAAGCAAGCAATATAATAAGCACACACAACAATATTGTTGATGGAGCGCCAGGTTCAAATCCAGATAATCGTATTGATTTAGGTGCTGAATTTAAATGTGAGGATTTAAGAGATACTGAAACATATAAATGGATAAAAGATATATTTTTTCTTATTCAAATAATAGTTCCAATAATGTTGTTAGTTTTGGGTAGTATTGATTTTATAAGAGCTGTTGCGGCGCAAAAAGATGATGATATGAAAAAAGTACAATCAACATTTATTAAGAGATTAATAATAGCTGTTGCGATATTTTTAATGCCTGCAATACTTAATTTAATATTTAGCTTTTTAACGGACACATTTAATATTACTACTTGTGGTATTGGCGGCGGTGATACACAAGTTGAAACAAATAATTAGGAGTTGATATAATGGTTTATATATGGAACGCAGTAAAAAACATATTTCTATTATTAGACGGATTGATTATTACAATAAATGGATATTTATTTCAAATATTCTTTGGATTAACTGGTGTAACGTTTGAAAATAGCGAAATATTTAATTCACTTGCAAATAGATTATATGTTTTAATAGGAATATTTATGGTTTTTAGAGTTACATTTTCTCTTATACAAATGCTTGCTAACCCTGATTTAATGACAGATAAAGAAAAGGGAATGGGTAAACTTGCAACAAGAATAGTTATTGCTTTAGTTATGTTAGTTTTAACCCCTTTTGTATTTGAAAAAGCAATACAATTACAACAAATTGTTATAAATGAAAATATTATATCAAAAATAGTTTTAGGAATAGGTGAAGAAAATTTAGATATAAAAACGCAAGGTGAAACTATAGCGATGGCGGTATTTAAAGGATTTGTATCACCTAATGAGGCTGCAGAACATGATGAAAATTATGCAATATGTAATGGTGTTCAAGATGAGAGTGGGGCATATTCTGGTGGTAATATTGAAGGCACGACAATGAGCTATATGCGATTTGGAGAAGATTCCAAAGTCGATTGTTTTACAGATTTAGATTCTAATAAAGAAACATATTATAGTTATTTGTTTGGAGCTAGTACGATCGGTGGAATAATTCTTGCTTGGATGGTAGTTGGATTTTGTATAGATATAGGAATACGACTAATAAAATTAGGATTTTATCAGATCATAGCGCCAATACCAATAATTTCATATGTTAATGGTGATAAGAATGGCCCATTTAATAACTGGGTTAAAAGATGCGCATCAACATATATATCGGTATTTGTAAAATTGTTAACTATTTATTTTGTCATATATATATGTAGTGTTATTACAAATTCTGGTGGGTTAAATATGGATTCGTTTGATGGCGCAAGTTTTGGGGTAGAAGGACTTGCTATGGTCGCTATAATACTAGGACTTGTAGTGTTTGCGAAAACATTACCTAACCTTATCAATGATATGTTTGGAATAAAACCAGATAACGATGAAAAAGGTTTTGTAAAAACTTTAGCTAAAGCCGCTCTATTGGGAGGAACTGGAATGGTTGCAGCTGGTGCAAGTAATTTAGTTTTTGGTGCAGGACAAATATATAAAGCTAAGGGCGCTGGTAACAAATTAAAAGCATTAGGTAATACAACTAAATCTGTTTTTGGCGGAATGGGATCAGGACTTATGCACGGAGCTATTAACGGTTATAACAATAAGGGTGCCAATCCGTTCTCAGGACTTGCTAGAACAGTTATGCAATCTAATCAAGCAAGATATGTTAGAAGCAAATATCATGAAGCAGGACTTGGGTTTAGGGATACAGTACATGATGTTTTAGTTGGTAGAACCGGATTAGATACACGTGTTGGAGATAGAGAAAAAACTCTTAAAAATCAACTTGCTGGTGTGCAATCAGCTAGAAGTAGTAATGCACAATCAAGATATAATATGATTACTAGCGGGGCAATAACTATGGAAAGTTCAAATAAATTAAATAGATATACATACGATGGATTTAGAAAAACATGGTCAGTAACTGATGAAAAAACTGGTGAGGTTACAGAATTAGATAATTTTGATATTAATTCTATTTTAATAAAAGAAAATTTATCTAATGATAAAAATGCAGAAGAATATTTAAAATATATCCAACAAGATGGTGTATTTAATAGAGCAGAAGTTCAACTTAATAAACAATTGGGTATTCTTGGTCAAGTTAAAGATAAACGTGAAGGAAAATTGGATAAATAGGAGGTATATTGATGGAAGGTGGATATTTAATTCCAGCTAACTCAAAAAAAGGTCAACTAATTTTTAATTATTTTAGGCCTATTGATTTGGCATTATTTGGGGGCAGTATTGGTATATCATTGTTACTACTTGTTATATTTGGTGCAGGAGAGTTGTGGCAAACAATACTACTTTTGTTACCTGCAATTATTGGAGCTTTTTTAGTGGCTCCTGTACCTCATCATCATAATATGATGGTATTTATAGGAAGTATATATAGATTTATAACAGGTAGAAGAAACTATGTATGGAAAGGTTGGTGCTATAGAGAAGATGGCAACGTCAAACAGTAAATATACAGAAGATTGGTTACCAATAGTTAGTATAACTAATGGTATGATTAATTTAAAAAATAAATATAAAGTGACAGGTGTAAAAATAGTTCCAAGAAATATATTTATACTTGATCCAGAAAGTCAAGATGCAGCGTTAATTGCGCTAAAAAACTTTTATAATCTATGTGATTTTGAGTTTTGGATAGTGGCTGCTGATAGACCAGTTGATATATCATTATATGTTTCGCAATTGCAATTATTATATAATCAAACACAAAAACCATATATTAGAAAATTGGTTATGGAAGATCTTGATAAAGCACAAATGTATATAAATAATGAAGTAGTAGATACTGAATATTATTTATTGTTTAAAGAAAAAGATAATGATAAAATACAAAAAAGAATAAGAATGATTATTAATAATTTAGCTTCTTGTGGATTATCTTGTTCACAAACATCAAATGAAGATTTAAGAGTATTATTAGATAATTTTCTTAATGGCGGGGATACTGCTAAATTTGGGACGGTGATGCCAGCATGAGTTTAAAAAGTGAAATAGCTCCTAAGGGGATACAATTTAATCCTAGTGATTTTATTATTAGTGGAAAATATGCAACTATTTTAACAGTAATATCATATCCTAAGTTTATTGAACCTGGATATTTATCTAATTTAACAAATATGTCGGGTATAAAAATTGTAATAAAACATATACCACTGCCTTTTAGTGTAATTACAAAGATGCTTAATAAAGAAATAGCTGATTTAAAACAAAAATATAGTGAAGAAAATGATCAAACAATTAAAGAAAGAATTAGGCAAGATATTGCATCATTAGAATACTTTATACAAATGCTTGCATCTTCACAAGCAAGAATATTTGACTTTCAAATGCATATTATGATAACTGCTGATACAAAAGAAAATTTGGAATTAAAAAAAGTTCAAGTTAAAAATTATCTTGAAGCAATGGAAATGAACGCAACAACATTAATGTTTGAACAACAGGAAGTATTAAAATCTATTATACCAATTTTCCCTAGTCAAGATTTAGAATCAAGAATTGGTACTCCAATACCTTCTGTTACTATTTCAGCAATGTATCCGTTTATTTTTGATAGTATTAAAGATCCGGGATTATCATGTTTACTTGGTATAGATTTTTCTGGTGGTGTAATTTTGTTTAATCAATTTTTATATCAAATAAAAAAAGAACATAATAGAAACAATGCAAATTTAATTATACTTGGTACATCTGGATCTGGTAAATCAACTACATTAAAAATTTTACTTAGAAGTCATATAAGAAACGATGCACAAATTGTTGCGATAGATCCTGAAGGTGAAATTAGTGATATGGGAGCACAATATGGAGCTGACTTGGTTGATTTAGGTAAGGGTGGAGAATTTGGTATGATAAATCCACTTGAAGTAATAGTTGATGCTGATGATGATGAACTATCTCAAGGATTAGGTTATACTGTATTGACTAAAACTTTACAACAAGTTAAAGCTTTTATGAGATATTATTCACCAGATATACCAGAAGATGTTTTAACAATGTTTTCTGAAGTGTGTCAAGATACATATAAAAGATTTGGTATTGATTTTAATACAAACTTTACTAATTTTACTTCAAAAGACTTTCCAACGTTTTCTGACGTATATGAAACAATTAAAGGTAGATTATTATCTATGCCAGATAAAACTCGTGAAAGAGATATAATGGAACAACTAGAAATAAAGGTTAGACCATTAACACATGAATTAAGATATTATTTTAATGGACATACGACAATAAATCCAAAAACTCATTTTATAGTATTTAATTTAAAAGAATTAATGAATTCTGATACAAATATTCGTAATGCATTATTCTTTAATGTACTTAAATATGCATGGGGATTATGCCTTGATAAAGATGTTAATACTGTACTATCAGTAGATGAGGCACATATTTTATTAAGTGGAAATAATGTATTAGGTGCAGACTTTTTAGCTCAAGTTCAAAGACGTGCTAGAAAATATAATACTGGTACAATTATTAGTACACAACAACCAACTGACTTCTCTGATCCTATGGTAATTACACAAGGTAAAGCAATATTTGATAATGCATCATACTATATTGTTATGGGATTAAAAAAACAAGCAACAGAAGATTTAGCTAAATTAATAGACTTAAATGAAAATGAAAAAGATAGTATTAAAAGATATAATCAAGGTGAAGCTTTATTTGTATGTGGATCACGTCGTATGAGAATAAATATTGTAGCTTCTGAAAAAGAACTTGATAGCTTTGGATTGGCAGGAGGCTTATAATACATAAAAAGTAGGTGAAGTTATGGACAATAATAACAATGAACAACCAGGCGTAGCGCAAAAAGTTTCCAAATTAGGAAAACTAGCTAAATATGGTATATCTATAGCCAGAACATTTACAGGAACGGGTACACCAATTGATTGGAAAAATACAGCAATCGTTCTTTTACCTGCTGCTTTTGGCGTAACCCTTTTATCTGTGATTTTCATATATGCAATGGTTGCAGGTCCTGTAGGGGCTATAAAAGATGGAGTGCATGGCGTAGTTCAAAATGTTGGTGAATGGTTTAATAAATTGGGTAACTTCCTTACTTTTAATGGTTTTGTTGATGATGAAACAAAATTTGCAAATACATTATATGATACATATGAAAAATATTATAATGATAATATCTGTATAGACGATACTGCGATAAGCGCAGTATTAGTATATAAATATATGACTTCAACTGATGTTGAAGCTGGAAATGAAACTAATATAGAAGATGAAGAAAATATTAGTGGAGAACAAACTGTTACTGGCGAAGAAATCGACTATGATGAAATGACTAGTAAAATAAAAGGACTAGCAAAAAAACAAATATATAATAATTCGTTATCAAATGCAGACTTTTTAGCATATTTAAGAACTTCTAGTAAGGCAACTGAAGAAGAAAGACAAAAGATGAATACTACATCTTCATCGTCTTCGTCGGGAACTTCGGCAGTTCCTGGTCAAAAATATGCTAGTACAAAATATAATTTGACAGACGACCAATTGCTTCAAATAGCCAGTCTTGCTCAACAAGAACAAGGATCTGCTGAAGGTGCTGCTGCAGAAGCATCACTTATGGCAAATAGATTTGAACTTTTTGGAAGTGGAACAGGAGCTGACGGATTATTAAATTATGTTAGAACGTCTGGATGGTTCGCAAATGCTGGTAGTCATATGGATGCAAGAAATGCAAGTGATGAAGTTATCGCAGCGGTAAGAGATGTTCTTGTTAATGGTAATAGGACTTTACCATTATATGTTGATGAACACGATTGCGTTGATTGTTGTCATTTAGGCGCTTGTGTAAATGCTGGAAGTAATAATGGGACTCCTATTGATGTAAATGATAAATCACAATACCAATCTGGTGTTACAATTTTATATAATACAGCCGGTGCAACTTATACTTTCTTCTCGTTTCCAACAGAAACAAGTGATCCGTTTGGATATACTGAGCAAGCTTTAAATAGAGCTCAAGAATTAGGTGTCACTCCAGAATCGAATGGAGCGATAAGCGACTCATCAAGTACTACTTCTACAACTCTTTCAACATCTTCTGTACCAGAAAATACTAGTGCACCAGCAAGTACACCTGCCAATGTCGAAGTAATTGATATTCCAGAAAATCTTGGTAATATTCATACGTATACAAGATGGGATGATTGGAATTGGGCTTATGATGCAGGTGATATAATTAAAGAATTAGGTGGACAAAATTATACTGGTGGAGGATATATTGGTGCTAACGATTATGGAATGGTTACATATGGACAATGGTATGCAGCAGCCACAACATCAACGTTTGGTGAAGTGGGTGATATGGTATTTTTTATTCAAGATGACGGTTCTGTTTTTCCAGTAATGATTGCTGATGAAAAAAGTCAAGAATATGTTGCTTGGGATAATAATCCTGCAAACAAATGGGGACATAACGAAGGCGCAAGTATCGTAGAATTTGAAATAATGAGTGGCAGTGATGCTGAAGCTGATGGAGGAAATGTATTAGGTCCAAATAAAGAATTTGACCATTATATAACACGAGCAGTTAATGTTGGTAGTGCGTATGAGCACCCGGAATATATTAATGATGTTCAAGCTGCTTTAGCAGCTGCAAATTTATCTGGTTCAACTTTTATCGATGTAGGATCTGTAACTACATCTGGAACAAATGCTAATACAAATATTCCACTTAGTACATCTTCAACACAAGTTTGTCCTGGCTCTTTAGAATACTTTAGACCTACTAATGAAGAAATAGAATCAACAGATTATACTAAAGGATTTATATATAAATATTATAAAGATTTATTTGAAGGATATGAGGGAGTTAAATTAAATTATGCCGTTGAAAATCTTATAAGAGAAATATACGATTATAAGGAGTCCCTTGAAAGTACCGTATACGAACATTTTAAAGCCGGTACATCAAGTACTACTTTGGCGTGTAATATTACCGGTGAATTTCAATCATGGAGACAATATGATCCAGAATGGGGTAGTATTCCACTAGGTACATCTAGTAATACAATAAAGAGTGCTGGATGTTATGCTACATCTGTTGCTATTTTGATTGCTAAATCTGGAACAAAATTAGAAATTGATAATTTCAATCCAGGAGTATTTGTTGAACACTTAAATGCAAATGGTGGTTTTGATAATGGTGATGAGTTTGCAAATAGCGAAGCATCATGGCAAGCTATAGCTCCTAATTGGGAACACGAAGCAACAAATGTGCCATTAACTGGTTCTCGTGAAGAGAAAACCGCTCAATTAAAAGAAGCAATTGATTCTGGATTGTATGTAATGGTTAGAGTTAAGCAGCACCCATCACAACACTGGATTGCAATAGATCGTATAGAAGGCGATACTGTATATATAATAGATCCAGCAAGTGATAGAACAAAATTATGGGATGATGGTGAATATACTGTTGAAAATACTGTATGCTATTCATCTTTTAAAGCAATAGATAGTGCAGCAACACCTATTTCATCAAGTGGTGTATGTGCACCTGCTAGTGGAGAGTATAGATACTATAATCAAGGTCCTGTTGATGAAGGAGTACCTGATAGCGAAAGAGTTTATTTTGGTACTTACGTAGTTCCTTGTAGAGGAGTAACATTAAATGATGTTGGTTGTAGTCAAATGTCTCTTGCTATAATTGCATCTGGAGTAGTAAGTTCTGATATTACACCTATTACTGTTGCTGATGCATACTGTGCTGTTGGTATAAATACTGCAGTATCTACAGATATGATTGTACAAGAAACATTGATGCAAAAACTTGGTATGGTAGCAACAAAGTTATTTGATGAAGGGGATAGTAGGGATCAGCAAAAAGCAAAATTACAAGATATTGTAAATAAAGGTTATCCGGTATTGTTAAATGTAACAAATCACTATGTCGCTGTAATACCTGGAAGTGATGGAAAAATAAAATTGATGGATCCTGGATCTTTTGAGAAAACTAAAGAGTATACAATAGATGAATTAGCGCAAGTAACATGGAATGGGGCAACAACTTGGCGTAATGCATACTATTTTACAAAAAGGAGTTAGTCTATGAAAAATAAGTTAAAATTAATTATCATTATCTTTTTCTTGAGTTTAATAGTTAGTGGATGCGAACTTAATTATAACTTAACTATTAAGGATGATAGAAGTATATATGAAGAAATTGTTGTAACAGAAAAGAATAGTATTTTAGAAAAAAAATATGATGATTATAAAGAGGAAATAAAGGAAAAAGAATTATTTTATAATGATCATGATTTATATTCATCGTATGAATCAAGAAAAATATTTAAATCGGATTATAGTGGATTAAAATTATATAAAGATTATCCATATGGTCAATTTAGGTATTCTCCTACTTATGCATCATTTTTTCAAAATTATTCATTTACTGAAGGTAAGGATGGTTATATATTAAGATTGTTATATCCGGTTAAAGAAAATATATATCCAGATACTAATAATAGTGATGAAAAAATAGATAAAGCATATATAAATATTAAATCATATTTAAAAGTGATTGATTCTAATTGTGATAAGTATGATGAAAAAACAAAAACATATACCTGGGAGATAGATGATGATTTCTTTAATAACGATCAAAAAGGATTATATATAAAACTTAGTAAAGAAAAAGATTATCAAGTAATATTTATGGATTTCTTTAGAGAACATTCTACTGCAATAATAACTATTTCAATAATTTTGGTAGTATTACTTACAATAGCTATGTATATATATAAAAAATATAGAAATGGTATGAAAGTTTAACATATCATTTCTTTACATCAATTTAAAATAATTTTACGAAAATTCAAATACATATTCCTTTTTTGTAAAATTTATGTTAGAATTAAATATAGGATATAGTGGAGGGATAATTATGGCTTTAGATAAATTTAAAAACTTTTTTTCTAATGGAGAAGAGGAAGTTGAAAATACAGAAGAAGAAGTAGTAAAAAGCCCTAAAAACATTAAAAATATGGTGCCTGATGGGAATAAAATGATTTTACTTGAACCTCGTGCATACTCTGAATCACAACAAATTGCAGATCATTTGAAAAGAAAAAATTCTGTTGTTGTAAATTTGAAAAGAGTTACACCAGATCAAGGAAAAAGAATAGTTGACTTTTTAAGTGGTACCGTTTATGCTATTGGTGGAGATTTACAAAAACTAGGTACTGGTATATTTTTATGTACTCCTAAAAATGTAAATGTTGAAGGTAAAATTACTGATGAAATAGATGATGATTCATCAAAGAAAAATAGTAAGAAGAATACAAAAGATTTTGATTATGAGTGGTAACTTGATTAATTTTAATAAAATATATATAATGTATTTGTAGTCGAGGTGAGGCGTGTGAAAAAATTTAAAAAAACATTTCGCGGCTATAAAGTAGATGAGGTTAATTCTTTTGTTTGTGAAGTAGTATCTCATGTTGAAGGCATGATAAATGAAATAAAAGATAAAAATAAAGAAATTCTTTTATTAAAAGAAGAAATAAAAAAATATAAAAGAATGGAAGATTCATTAAATAAATCTATTTTAATGGCACAAGAAACTTCTGAACAAATGAGAAAGATTGCTAGGGTAGAAGCAGAAAACATAATAAATGATGCTAAAAAGAATGCTAATAAAATTGTATCTACTGCTCTTGATAAAGCTTCTAAAATAGAATCTGAATCACAAACAATAAAGAAAAATATTAATATATATAAATCAAGAATTAGAAATATTATAGAACAACAATTAGAAATTATAGATGATATAGATAATATTAAAATGTAATAAGTCTTGTTTAATAAAAATAAGATTTATTTTTTATGTCTTAAGTTTTGCAGCAAAATCGAACAATCCCAATAATATTAAGGTATTGTTCGATTTTTGATTGTTGTACAATGGTATCTTTTTTTAAATGTCGATTACAACGAGAATTGGTATTGTGTAAATTTCTATATAATCTTGTATACTTTTCTTTAGAAATTTGATACAATATGTGTGTTAGTTATAGTTTGGAGTTTTTAATATGGTAAATTCAATTATTTTATGTTTAATTTATTTAGCTATATGTTTTTATGGATTAAAATTAAAAGAAGTAGTTTTAGCTTTATGTTTTGCATATATTGGTTATTCTATCAGTAATATTATACTTACACCTTTTATAGAAAATCCATCATTATTACTTGTAATTTGTATTGGAGTAGGATTGCTTTTGGGATTGTTTTCTACAAAGCTTTATAAATTTACATCGTTTATGCTATGTTTTTTACTTACGTTTTTGATATGTGATGCTTTGATAGCGCATGAAATTTTAAGATATGTATTAGGTATCGGACTTGGTTTAGTAATGGGATATTTGGGTATTAAATTCTTGAAAACATTTATTATTATATTAACTTCTGTTTGTGGAAGTATTAGGTTTGTTGACGAATTAAATACACTAGTTAGTCTTAATTCTAATATAGTTCTTTTGTTGATAATGATAGCTTTAGCTGCATTAGGTATAAGTTATCAATTTAATACAAATAAGGATTTTTAAATGGAAGAATTAATAAATGAATTTAGATGTATGGTTGGTGCATATTACGGCGTTAAAAGTATGGACGAATATGAAGTAAAAGAATATGTATTATATGATATTAAAAAATATATAATTGATTTTGTAGAAAATAATAAAATTGATGACTTTGATTATTATAAAGAGGCAGAAAGTGTTAAAGAAAAAGTATCAAATATTACAAAATTACAAGATAGTATAATAATATTATCTAGAATTGATGCTCCATTAGACTTGATACTTATGATAAAGAAAAAATTAAAAAACATTAAAAAATAATTAGTAGTTATTACTGATTATTTTTTTATAAAAAATTTATGTAAAATTAAATTATTTTAGTAATTATCTGCATATAATAGTATATAGAATAATTTTTATTACAAATTAATAATGAAGGAGGATATATAGTAATGAATATTAGTAATTTATCAAAAAAAGTTGAAACAATATTTGATTTATTAAGTGATGATGCTAGTTATACTAAACTGTTATTTGCAGAATTTGTATTTGAAGATTGGGCTAATAAAAATATTAAAGATGAAAATAATATATTTTTACCAGAAAATATAGGACTTGAAAATACTATTTCTATTGCCCTAAAAGATATTTGTACTTCTATTTTTAATATGGTAGGAAAAGAAATAAATATTAATAAATATATTGAAATGTATAATAAATTATCATATATAGAAAAGATAGATATTATTACATTACTTATGATTGAATATGATAATTCTAAGTTGTTTGAAAATAAATTTACATTACCTAAAATAGATGATAAAATATCAATAGAAAATATAGTAAATAATATAAATAATTATAGAAAATCTATAAATAATTATAATTGTAAATGTTAAAATAGAATTGGACAGTTTGTACCAATTCTATTTTAACATTTACAAATAGTGATGATATGAATAATGAAGAAACATTGATTGAATTTTTAAAAAATAATCATGGTTATATTTCATTATCAGAATTATTGAAATTAAAAATATATAAACCTTAAATTCAATTTTATATTAATAAGGGTATAATAGAAAGAGTGTGTTACGGTTTATATATGGATACTGGATTATTAAAAGATGAATATATTATCTTAGTTTATAGTTTTTTTACATCAAAATATAGTAACAATAAAAACAATTTTTCATAATTTAATGTAGAGGTGAAATTATGAACGATAAAAATACATTAGTTATCATTGACGCAGGACATGGAGGAAATGATCCGGGCGCATCAGGTAATGGAATACTTGAAAAAAATTTGACTTTAGATATTTCAAAATATATATACAATAGATTAAAAGAACTAGGTGTTGATACTGAAATTACACGTGATTCAGATATTACTTTAGAGCCAAATGATAGAATTAATAAAGTTAAAAGTCTTTTTAAAAATAAAAATATTATTGTTGTATCTAATCATATTAATGCTGGTGGTGGCGAAGGTCAAAGTGTAACAAATAAATGTATAACAATTAAAGCCTAAATATAAAAAAGAAATGAGGAAATGTTATGAATATTAGTTACACTAGAAAAGGTGATTATTTATTATCTAATTTGATATTAGAAAATAAAGAACATTATAATATAAGAAAATATGGATTACTAAGATTAGATTATATTAAAAATAATAAGAAAAGTTAGAAATTCAAGAGTATGAATAATTAATATTGGGAGTACATTTAGGTACTCCTTTTTCATATTTCGTACAATTAAACTTTATTTTTATTTGTTGTAAGATATAGATACCTAGGGAAAATAGTATGTAAAAGTGCACTTTTATAAAGATATATTTTATTTATAATTCT
>CALVSV010000079.1 GCA_944359595.1 uncultured Bacilli bacterium | reverse complement strand
TACTTCTTATTTGTTTATGATAATTAATAGTATAATTATGCACTTCATCTTGCATTCTAGTAAGCAAATGAAATACGTTACTTGTTCTATCTATATTAATTATATTATAAGATTCATCCATCATCTCACTAGTCCTATGTTTTTTATTTTTTACAAGACCAACTATCTTTATTTTAATATTTAACTCATCCAATACTTCTTTAGCAGCATTTATTTGTGTTTTTCCACCATCAACGATTATTAAGTCTGGATATCTTTTCCCTCTACCATTAATCTATAATATCTTCTATATATAACTTCCTTCATAGTATGATAATCATCATTTACTTGATTTGTAATACTAAATTTTCTATAATCATTTTTACTTGGCTTACCATCTACAAACACTACCATTCCACTAACATTAAAACTACCAAATATATTAGAATTATCAAATATTTCTATTCTTTCTAAGTTTTTTATATTAAGAAGATGTTCTAATTCTTTATTCGCACCAACTGTTCTTTCTTCATCTCTTTCAATAAGCTCAAATTTTTTCTCAAGTGATATTTTTGCATTATTACAAGCCATATCAACTAGTTTTTTCTTCTCTCCTCTTTTAGGAACTATAACACCAATATCTAATACACTTTTCAACATATCAATATCATCTTCTAATATTTGTGGTATAAATATTTCTTTAGGTTTAATATTATCTTTAATATAAAATCTAGATATAAATTCTTGTAGTTCTTCTTTAATATCATTATATAATGGATGTATATTAACTTCTCTTTCTACTAATTTACCACCTCTAACAAAGAATACTTGAAACGATATATATCCTTTATCAACGTAATAACCAAATATATCTCTATTAATATTATCTGGTAATTCAACTTTTTGTTTAACTAATACAACATTAATATATTCTATTAATTCCTTTAATTCTTGTGCTTTTTCATAATTTAACACTTCACTTGCACGTTTCATATCATCATTTAATTTCTTTAATACTTTATCATAATTACCATTTAAAAACGATATTATATTATTTACTAATTCATCTATTGTATCTTTATCAATTTTTTCACTACAATATCCTAAACACTCACCAATATGATAATATAAACAAACTTTATCGGGCATATTATTACATTTTCTTAATGGATATATCCTATTCAACATATTTACTGTTTTTCTAGCTGCTACAACGTTAGGATATGGTCCAAATATTTTTTTATGTAAATTTTTCTTTTTATTTATATTTCTAACTACCATCAGTCTAGGATATTTTTCATTAGTTATTTCTATATATGGATATGATTTATCATCTCTTAATAAAATATTATATTTAGGATCATATTTTTTTATTAAGTTTATTTCAAGAATAAGTGCTTCTACTTCACTAGATGTAACAATATATTCAAAATCGGCAATATGTTCTACTAATAATTTTGTTTTCCCTATATGTTCTCTATTAAAATAACTATTTAGTCTACGTTTTAATATTTTAGCCTTACCAACATATATAACTGTACCATTTATATCATGCATTAAATAACATCCAGGAGTAGATGGTACAAGTTTTAATTTCTCTTTAATTATTTGCTTTTTATCTAGTGACATACTCTACACCTCAAAATCAATACTAACAAAAATAATTAAAAATGTAAACAAATACTTTAAATTATGTTACAATAATAATATAAAATAAGGGAGTGAGTTATATGAATAATGTAGATGAAATAGATAGAATATATTCTAATATTAATAATAATTATAATAAATTTGATATTATTATTAATAAAATTACGTATGAACAACACTATGATAGAAATAATTTATTTATAAAAATAAATAATAATATAGTTTCTTCTGTAAAAAATAAATTTATAGAATTGAATAATATATTTAAAGATAATAATATAGATTTTTATAATAATAGTATATTAAAATTTATTATAGAAAAAGAATTTATGAATATATTAGATAAAGCTTATGATTATCTACATAAATATTATTTAGAATTAAATATATATTTCGAACATCAAATATCTACATTATCATTTATAACTTTTAAAAGAAAAAATAAAAATATAGATAAAAATAAGATTAATAGTATAAATGATTTAGTTAATAAATATGAAAAATTAAATGAATTAATAAATAATTATAATTTAGAGGATAATATTATTAATAATATAATTAGATTTATAAAATTAAAGGGACATAGTTGGATAAAGAAAAATATTGGTGATATATCAATTATTGAAGAAGAATTAAAATTATTAAACATGAACGAACAAATAATAAAATTAGAAAAGTTTATTAAAGATAAAGGTTATATTGATTTATTACCTAATAGTGATTGTGATCATGACTTTTTATCTATAGATGATATTAAAGTTATTAAAAATGAAATAAATATAAGTGTTAGTGATCAACAAACTTTATCATATTTAAAACGATATTTAAAAGAAAATGATATATAGGTAAAAGTAATAGAAACTTTCAAATACAAGTTTCTATTACTTTTAGAATTAAGAAAAATGATAAAAATAACAAAATATATTGTCAAATATAAATAAATATGATAATATTATATTGTTCACTTTTACGGCGAGATAGCTCAGTTGGCTAGAGCAATCGGTTCATACCCGATAGGTCGAGGGTTCGAATCCCCCTCTCGCTACCAATTTTGATTATTTTACTAGGTTTTAAGCCTAGTTTTTTATTGGGAATACC